>VGPF01000029.1 GCA_016875535.1 Chloroflexota bacterium | reverse complement strand
GAGGTGCTCCTCGGACAGTGGAGGCGAATCTACAACGAGGTCCGGCCCCACAGCGCCCTCGGCTACCGCCCGCCAGCGCCTGAGGCGATGTTGCCACGACTGGCGTTCAGCAGTTCCGCCGGACTAATATAGCGAGTGGTACAAAGTCTGGGGGCAGGTCAGAGGTAAGGGAGAACATATTGCTCCGCAGGATGACGCCTCCCAGAACAGGCGCGCGTAGCAGGAGGCGGTCGCGCAGGTAGGCGCCGCGCTCGGTCTTGCCGTAGACCCAGCCGAGGGCGGCGATGCTTGCGGCCGCGATCGCGATGGTGGTGAACCACTGGTTCAGAAACTCGGTGAGATTCTTGAGCATCCGTGTCGCAAGGGGGAGGTTTGAATCGAATTCATCGAGCAACTCGATCAGTTGGGGCAGGGAGTAGACGATGAGGATGCCGCCCGCCACAAGGGCCATGAGCAGGCTGATGATGGGGTAGCTTAAGGCGCCGCGCACCTTATCCTGGACGCCCTTCTGCTGCCGCAGGCCGGCCCCGATGCGCTGGAGCGAAAGCGGCAGGCCGCCCGTGGCCTCGCCGACCTTGATAAGGCGCATGTAGGAAGCGGAGAAGACCGTGGTGTGCTTTTCCATCGCCTCAGAGAAGCGCTGGCCGCCTTCGATGTCCCGGATCACGGTGGCAAGGGCGTACTTGAGACCGGGGCTCGGCGATTCGTTCTTCAGCGTCTCCAGGGCGCGACGTAGCGGCACGCCGGAGCCCAAGAGCGCGGAGAGCTGTGTGGGAAAGTCCACAAGGTTCTGGGTGGTGGGCTTGAAGAGCGCCGGCGCCAGGTTGACGTAGGAGGTGCGCCGCTCTCTGACCGGGGCGAGCTTATAGGGGACAAGGGCCTCGCGCCGCAACGTCTCGTACGCGGCATCCACGCTCTCGGCATCCAGCCGCCCGCGCACCCGCTTGCCCGTCATGTATATGCGATGTAGTCAATGGTCGCCATAGACTTAGGTGGCCGCTAATCGATGAAGAAGGCCTTCCGCAGGACCTCGCCCACGTTGGTGACGCCCGCCTTCGCCTTGAGCATGCCGGCGCGCCGCAGCGGAACCATCCCCTGCGCCAGCGCTTGAGCGCGGATCTGCTGGCCGCTGGCGTTGGCGGCCACCAGCTTGCGGATCGGCTCTGAAACGGTGAGAACTTCAAAGACGCCCGTGCGCCCAAGGAAGCCGGTGTTGCCGCAGAAGTTGCAGCCCTGGCCCAGCGGCAGCTGCGGCGCAGGCTCCTGCATCTCCTGCTCGTAGGCCATGGCCTCTGTGGCCGTGAGGTCGCTGGGCACGCCGCAGTGGGGGCAGACCTTGCGCACAAGGCGCTGGGCCAGCGCGCCCACCACAGCCGTCGCCACCAGTTAGGGCTCTGTGCCCAGGTCCAGCAGGCGCACGATGGATGAGGCGGCGTCATTGCTGTGGATGGAGGCGAGTACCAAGTGGCCCGTGAGGGAGGCGTCCACCGCCGTGTGGGCCGTCTCCTTATCGCGGATCTCGCCGGCGAGGATGACGTTGGGGTCCATGCGCATGATAGAGCGCAGGCCGGTGGCGAAGGTGATCCCCGCCTGCCGGTTCACTTCGATCTGGTTGATCGTCTCCATCCGGTATTCCACAGGGTCTTCAATGGACATGATGTTGCCCCGGCTGCTCACCAGCTCTGCGATGGAGGCGTAGAGCGTCGTCGTCTTGCCGGATCCGGTCGGGCCGGAGACCAGGAGCATCCCGTAGGGAAGCGTCATCAACTGGCGCCAGGTATGGAGCGAGTTGGAGTCCAGGCCGATGTCCTCCAGCGTCACGAGGCCGCCGGAGCGGTCCAGGATGCGCACTACCAGCATCTCGCCCCAGGCCATGCCCACGGTGGCCACGCGGAAGTCCACCGTCTTCTCTCCGAACTTCAGGCTGAAGCTCCCGTCTTGGGAGCGCCGCCGCTCCGAGATGTCCATGTTCGCCAGGACCTTGATCCTGGAGACCATGCTTTCATGGAGCGTCAGCGGCAGTACCGCCACGTTCTGCAGTTGGCCGTCTATGCGGAAGAGGACCTTGGACGAATCGGAGGTCGGCACCAGGTGGATGTCCGAGGCGCGGCGCTTCACCGCCTGCAGCGCCACCGTCTCCACCGCTTGAATGGCGGAGAGCGCGCTCAGCTCCCCGCCCACCACCGCACCCGTCTCCGTGACGGTGGCGATGGCTCGCCCGGCGGCCGGCGCAGGCGCTACCCCGCCCGGCGGCGCAGGCACGGGGGCCGTCAGCCCGCCGGACTTCACGGCATAGGTGCGGTCAATCAGCTCTTTCAGGCCGCCGCCAGGCGCAAGGGCGAACTTGATCTGGCGGCCTGTCATGGACGAAAGCTGCGTCGAAAGGGCGAAGTCGTTCGGCATCATCGTCGCGACGCGCAGCGAACCGTCTGTGTCAAAACCCACCGGCAGGATCTGGTTCTTCCGGGAGAAGTCCTCTGGGATAAGGGCCAGCGCCTCCGGGTCCACCTCAACATGCTTCAGGTCAACGATGGGGATGCGCAGCTGGAAGCTCAGGACGGTGACCAGCGTCTCACGGGAGACCATGCGCTGGGCAACCAGCGTGTCCAGAAGGCCGGTCTTCTTCTCCTCCGCCAGTTGCTTCGCCTTCTGCAACTGGTCAGCCTTCATGAACCCGCCTTCCACGAGCACTTGCCCAACACGCTGTTCGAACGAGGTGACGCTGCTGCTGCGTGTCGTCAATTCGCCTCCCCACAAAAAGGGCGGTAAAAGAGCGCAGGCATGACCTGCCTCTCCGTGCCGGAATGCCTCACCACCCAGTTAGCCTATGGACGCTATGCTTGTGAAGAAGTTTTGAACCTAATTCAATATTGCCGGTTGGCAGGCTTCCATTCTCTTTTGATATGCCCTGATATACTGTGCGCCACTTTCCACGGGGTCACCTTATGGCGCGCCTTGAAGTCATAGACGTCCACCACCACTACGGCGAACTGAGCGACGCCCTAGGCGATTACGAAGGCCACGGCAGGCTCCTCACCCCGGAAGAAGACATCAAGTGGCGATCGCCCGCCCTGGATGCCTCCGGCGTCTCTTGGGCTGTCATCCAGCCTGCCCACAGCTACATGCGCGCCGACGGCATCCGCGACACGATGCGGATAAACGACGCCATCGCCCGCTACCGAGCCCTGGATCCGCTGCACTACCCCATGGCCCTGGGCATCCTGGAGCCCACCCACCGCGAGCGCAGTCTGGAGGAGCTTGAGCGCTGCCACGCCGAGCTCAAGCTCAACGGCTTTAGCTGGCACAGCCGCCTCCAGGGCGTCTACATAGACAACCGGTGGATGCGCCCCGTCCTCAAGCGCATGGCCCAGCTAAAGATGGCGCCCATCGTCCACACGAACCCGGAGTCCAAGATGGAGGCCCCCTGGCGATTGCAGAAGCTCGCCTATGAGTTCTCGGAGATGCTCTTCCTGGCGATGGACGGCTTTGACGCCTACGAGCAGGCCCACGAAGTCCTGCACATCGCCCAGCACACGCCCAACATCATCTGGGACCTGGGCAACCGCGCTCCCTGGGGCGCAGTCGAGCGCTTCATCCGGAAGTTCGGCTCCGAGCGTTTCGCCTTCAGCAGCGGCTCCAGCTACCCCTTCAACCGCTCGCCCAGACGCCCGCCGATGCTTGAGGCGATCCTCAACTCAACATTGCCCGAGCGCGATAAAGCGAATATCTTGAGCCGCAACGCCCGGCGGCTCTTCGGCCTGCCGGTGAACAGCGCGGTCAACCCAGGTCTCAATGCGCAAGCGAGGACGAAGAAGCGATGAAGGCAAAACATGCCGGGAAAAGACCTTCGTCAAAAGGGCAGGCCCGCCCGCCGGTTACCGGCCTCCTTCTGGTGCTGACCCGCTGCAAAGACCCGGTGCGCGAAGAGGAGTTCAACCGCTGGTATGATGGCGTCCACATCCCCCACGTTCTGGAGACAAACGCCCCCGGCCTGCACACGGTCCGGCGCTATAAGAACACCTCGCCCCAGCCCGGCGACCCCGGCTACCTGGCGGTGTACGATATGTCCGGCCGCGACCCGGAGCGCACCTTCGCCCGCATGCGAGCCGGCATGAACGCGCGCCGCGCCCAAGGCACCACATACACAAGCGACACTCTCGATATCATGCACGTTCAGACCTATAAGCGGATCAAGTTAAAGGAGCGTTATGGCTCGCAAGCCGACCGGTTTCATGGTGGTGCACGTCAGCAACACCACGCCCGATTCTGAGGAAGCCTTCAACCAGTGGTACAACAAGACCCACCTGCCGGAGGTCTTTGCCACAGGAACCTTCTATTCGGCGGTGCGCTATACCAACCCGAACCAGAAGCCCGGCGAGCCGCGCTACCTGGCCGTCTACGAGACCGATTGGCCGGAGCCGAAGGAGGCGTTCAAGAAGCTCATGGAGCTGACACCCACCTTCAATATGTGGCCCGGCCTGGACACGCTCTATGTGAAGAACTGGATACCCATAACAGGCCGGCTGGAGGCCCCGGCGCCGAAGCCGAAAAAGAAGGCCAAGGGGAAGGGTGCGAAGCGACCGGTGAAGGTAGACAAGAAGACGAATAAGAAGACAGGCAAAACGGCGAAAAAGAAGAAATAAGGGAGGCTGCCATGGCTGACAAGCGACCGACCGGCGTGCTGATGGTGCTGGTGAACAACAAGGCCACGGACCGGGAAGAGGACTTCAACAAGTGGTACAACGATATCCACTTGGGCGAAGTCTGCGGCACCGGCTCCTACTATGCCGCGAAGCGCTTCGTGAACACCAAGCCCGTCCTTGACCCGGGCGAGGCGCGCTACCTGGCTATCTACGAGACGGACTGGGACGACCCGGAGGCCGCCTTCGCCCACATGCGGACCAAGTCTCCCCAGATGAACGTCTGGCCCCACATCGAAGCGATCCAGGTCAAGACCTTCAAGTTCGTCAGCGAGCACAAGGTCGCGTCCGCCGCTCCGGCCAAAGCCCCGGCGGCCAAAAAGGCCAAGCGCAAGATCGTCAAGGCGAAGCCTGCCAAGAAGGCGAAGCGGACGATCGTGAAGGCCCGGGCCGCGAAGCCCAAGCGCTCCAAGGCCCGCGCCAAGCGCCGGTAATCCGCGTTTTCCCGGTTTGGCTGACCCTCTCTGGGTGTATAATGCCCGCGTCTCATGACGCCCACCCGCAGGTGACCCATGCCCGAAAAGCCACCCTCTGACGCCTTGGCGCGGCCTGTCCTCATGGCCATAGACGGCCATTCCATGGTCTACCGCGCCTATTTCGCCCTCGCGCCGCAGGCCGCCTTCAACCTTCGCTCTACCGGAGAGCCCATCGGCGCCGTCTTCGGCTTCGTCAATATGCTCCTCAAGGCTTGGGCAGATGTGAAGCCCGCCTACTGGGCCATCGCCTTCGATACGCGCGCCCCCACTTTCCGCGACAAGCTCTATGCCGATTACAAGGCTGGCCGCCCGCCCGCGCCTGATGAGCTGACCTCCCAGTTCGCCCGCGTCCGCGAAGTGCTGGAGGCCATCGGCCTCCCCATCCTGGAGAAGGACGGCTACGAGGCCGATGACATCGTCGGCACCCTGGCGCGCCAGGCGGAACGGCAGGGCATAGACACCGTCATCCTCACCGGCGATACCGATACCGTCCAGCTCGTCTCGCCCCAGGTGCGCGTCCGCTACCAAAGCGGCAAGGGCGATACCGCCATCTACGATGAGGCGAAGGTCCGCGAGCGCTATGGGCTGGAGCCTCACCAGATGATTGACTATAAGTCCCTCAAAGGCGACGACTCCGACCACATCCCCGGCATCCCCGGCGTCGGCGAAAAGACGGCCGCCAAGCTCCTGCAAGAGTTCAAGACGATAGACGGCCTCTATAGGAGCATCGAGAAAGTGGAGCCGCCGCGCATCCGCGAGCTGGTGCGGCAGCACGAAAAGCGAGTCAGGGAGAACGTGGTCTTGGTGACCATCAAGACCGATTCCCCTGTTGCCTTCGAGAGAGAGGCCATGAGCGCCGACCGTTACCAGCGCGCCAAGGCCGTTGAGGTCTTCCAGAAGCTGGAGTTCAACAGCCTCATGGCCCGGCTCCCCGGTGCGAACGGCGCAGAGGCCCAGGCGTCCGCCGCCGCTCCTGCCGCCCCTGCGAAAGACCGTTCCTACGCCGTTGTGGATACGGCAGCCGCGCTCGAAAAACTCGCCAAGGAGCTGGCGGCCGCCAAGCGATTCAGCCTCAACATCATCGGGACAAGCGAACAGCCCATGTGGGCGGAGCTTGTGGGCCTGGCCTTCAGCGCCGCTCCCGGCAAGGGGTGGTATGTGCCCGTGGGACACGCCATGGCGAACCAGCTCCCCGTGGACGAAGTCCTCGCCAAGCTCAAGGGGGTTCTGGAGAATCCGAAAGTCGAAAAGCTCTCCCACGATGGCAAGTACGCCGTCATCGTCCTGGCTAACAACGGCCTCGCTCTCCACGGCCTCGCGCTGGATGTGACCATCGCCGCCTACCTCCTCGGCGCAAAGAACCTCACCATCAAGGGTCAGGCCTTCGAGCGCTTGGCCGAGGAGATCCCCGCGCCAAGCGACCTCCTGGGCACCGGCGCGAAGCAGGTCACCGCCGCCCACACCGATATCGAGCGCATGAGCGCCCTCGCCTGCGCCCAGGCGGACATGGCGGCGCGCCTCTGGCCCGTCTACGAAAAAGAGCTCGCGGCAAAGGAGCTGACCAAGCTCTTCTTTGATGTGGAGATGCCCCTTCTCCCCGTGCTCGCGAAGCTGGAGCGCTGGGGCATCTCCATTGACTCGCCCATGCTGAAAAAGATGTCCGAGGAGATCGCCCAGAAGCTGGAGGAGATCCAGCAGGCCGCCTATCAGAGCGCAGGGGAGCGGTTCAACCTCGGCTCGCCGCAACAGCTTTCGGCGCTCCTCTTTGAAAAGCTCAACCTGCCCAAGTCCAAACGCACCAAGACCGGCTACTCCACGGACGCCCAGGTCTTGGAGTCCCTGCGGCCGCTCCACAAGGTCGTCGGCCACATCCTGGACTACCGGGAGGTCAGTAAGCTCAAATCCACTTACGTGGATGCCCTGCCCCAGCTCGTCCACCCCAAGACCCACCGCGTCCACACCACACTTAGCCAGACCGTCGCCGCAACGGGCCGTCTCTCCTCCAGCGACCCGAACCTGCAGAACATCCCCGTCCGCACGGAGACGGGCAAACGCATCCGCGACGCCTTTGTGGTCGGCGAGCCGAAGGGCTGGACCCTCCTCTCCGCCGATTACTCCCAAATCGAGCTGCGCGTCCTCGCCCACATTAGCAAAGACCCGGCTCTTGTGGAGGCATTCCAGCGCGGCGAGGATATCCACGCCTCCACCGCCTCCCGCGTCTTCAACGTCCCCCTCAAGGAGGTCACGCCCGATCAGCGCCGCTTCGCCAAGGTGGTGAACTTCGGCCTCCTCTACGGCATGGGCGAGTTCGGCCTTGCCACCCGCGCCGAGATGTCCCGCGAAGAGGCGGCCCCCATCATCGCCGAGTACTTTAAGAAGTACCCCAAGATCCAGGAATACCTGGACACGACCAAGCTGGAAGTGAAGCAGAAGGGCTATGTGCAGACGCTCCTGGGACGCCGCCGCTATATCCCGGAGGTGAACGCCGCCAACGCCCAGGTGCGCGCCGCCGGCGATCGCATGGCCGTCAACCATCCCATCCAGGGCACCGCCGCCGATGTCATCAAGGTGGCCATGATCCGCCTCCAGGCGCGGATGGACAAGGAGAGGATGCGCTCGCGAATGATCCTCCAGGTCCACGATGAGCTGATCTTCGAAACGCCCCTGGACGAGCTGGGCAAGATGAAGGCCCTGACCCAGGAGCTCATGCCCACCGCCCTGGACCTGGACGTGCCGCTTAAGGTTGACTTGAAGCAGGGGCGCACCTGGGGAGAGATGGAGTAACGTCAATGGTCGCCAAACGGCCCATAGGCAGAGTAGAGGCCATCGTGATAGATGTGTGCGACATCAAGCGCGGGCAGGCCTTCTGGTCGGCAGTGACCGGGCTCACCTTCGGGCCTTCCTACGAGCCGCAGTTCCGGCGCGCGGCGCTCTATCCCGGCTCAGGCATCAGCCTGGTGCTCCAAGAGGTCCCGGAAAAGAAGCGCCGCATCAAGAATCGCCTTCACCTGGACGTAGAAGTCGGCGATGCTGGAAGGGCGCTGAAGCAAGTTGAGGCCCTTGGCGGACGGTTGGCGCGGCACGTTCATACGAAAAGCGGGACGTACTTCATCGTCTGTGCCGACCCGGACGGCAATGAGTTCTGCCTTGTCTCCGAATGACGCCGTCCCGCCGTACGGCGCGCTGATTCACCCCTGCATCCGGTTCGCTCCCTTGCTATACTGTGCCCGCATTTCCTGAACAGTTCTCCCCATGCCAAACACGCCTCAGCCAACCGCCCTTGACGGCCTGAAAATCGTCGAGCTTGCCACCTTCGTCTCCGCCCCATACTGCGCCAAGCTCCTGGCCGATATGGGCGCCGAAGTCGTCAAGGTGGAGGAGCCTCTTCACGGCGATAGTTCGCGCGCCCGCGGCCCCTACCCCGGCGATATCCCCCACCCGGAAAAGAGCGGCCTCTTCATCTACCTCAATACCAACAAGAAGAGCGTCACCCTCAATCTCAACGATCCCGCCGGTCGCGATATCCTTCTGGAGCTCCTTAAAGAGGCCGATCTCTTCATCCACGACCGCACAGCCGATGAAGCCAAAGAGCTTGGCATAGACTACCCCTCCCTCCGCCGCCTCAACCCCCGCCTTATCGTCACCTCCGTGACGCCCTTCGGCCACACCGGCCCCTACGCCGAATACAAGGCCCACAACCTGAACATCACCCACGCCGGCAGCGAGGGCTACGTCCTCCCCGGCGGCTACGCCAATCGCATGAAGCCGGAAGGCCCACCGGTGAAGATCGGTGGCCACGCCGGCGATTACGATGGCGGCATCGCGGCGGCCGTGGGCGCCATGGCGGCCCTCATGGCCCGCGAGCTCCACGGCGTGGGCCAGCATGTGGACGCCTCCCGCCAGGAGGCGAATATCGCCCTCAACCGCGTCCTGTTCGTCACCTACCTCACGGAAGACAAGGTCTACCGCCGCGCCACCCGCAACTACTACTTCGGCGGCCTCTACCCCACGAGCGACGGCTATGTGGCCCTGCGCCCCTCGGAAGACAAACAGTGGTGGCTCTTCTCGGAAAAGGTCATGGAACGCCCCGATCTCTCCCATGACCCTCGCTTCGATACGCGCCCAGACCGCGTGCGGAACGGCAAGGAGTTCGACGCCATCGTCGCCGATTGGAGCCGCCGGTTCACCAAGCAGCAGATCTTCGATAAGTGCATCGAGGCTGGCGTCCCCGTCGGCCCATTCGCCACCGCGAAAGAGGTGGCCGATTCGCCCCAGATTAGATTCCGGCGCTACTTCCAGGAGATCGCCCATCCCGTCGCCGGGAAGGTCACGATTCCCACGGCGGCGCATCAGTTCGCCAAGACGCCCTGGCGTTTGCGCCACCCGCCCCCCCAGCTCGGCGAGCACAACAAGGAAATCCTCGGGGGGCGCATCGGCCTCACCGGCGAAGAGCTGGGCATCCTTCGCTCGAACGGGGTCATCTGATGCCGACTCCCCAATACAAACGACCGTTCGACGGCATCCGCGTCGTGGACTTCTCCTGGGCGGCGGCGGGCCCCCTTTGCACCCTCTACCTGGCCATGCTCGGCGCCGAGGTCATCAAGATTGAATCCTCCCGCAGTCCGGATATCGCCCGCCGGGGCTTCTACACCCCCGTTGCCGATATCAACGCCTCCCCCAACTTCAACGATGTGAGCATCAACAAACGCGATATCCGGCTCAACATCACCCACCCCAAGGGCCGCGACCTCGCCCTCAAGCTCATCTCCCAGAGCGATGCCGTCTTGGAGAACTACCGCCCCGGTGTCATGGACCGCAACGGCCTCGGCTATGAGACCCTGCGCAAGGTGCGCCCGGATATCGTCATGGTTTCCGCCTCCACCAGCGGCGCCAAGGGGCCGGAGAACCACCTGGGCGGCTACGCCACCACCTTCGGCGCTCTGGGCGGCATGGCCCACATCACCGGCCACCTGGGCGGGCCCGATACCGAGATATGGGACTCCTCCGATATGCGCCTCGGCACCGGCATCACCTTTGCCATGATGACGGCCCTCTACCACCGTCGCAAGACCGGGCGCGGCCAGCACGTGGATATCGCCTCCCGCGAGATCATCAGCAGCAACGTCGGCGATATCTTCATGGACTACTTCATGAACCAACGCCTGGCGAGAACCCGCGGCAACCGCGACGACATCATGGCCCCCCACAACTGCTACCCCTGCACGGGCGACGACCGATGGATCAGCATCGCGGTGCAGACGGACAAGGAGTGGCAGGCCCTGTGCGATGTGGCGAAGCGGCCCGATTGGGCGAAGGACGAGCGCTTCGCCGATGCCTATCTGCGCTCCGTCAACCAGGACGCCCTGGACGCCCTGCTGGCCCAGTGGACCCGCGATCAGGACGCCTGGGAGCTTACCCGCGCCCTCCAGCAGGCCGGCGTCGCCGCCATGCCCTCCCTGCCCGCCGATGAGATCTTCCACGACCCCCACAGCAAGGCCCGCGGCATCTTTTGGGACGTTGAGCACCCAAAGCTGGGAGCCACACACCCCGTGCGCCCGCCCTGGATCCTATCGGAAACTCCGGCGCGCCCCGATCGCTACGGGCCGATGTTCGGCCAGGACCAAGAGGCCATTTTGGGCGAAGTGGCGGGGCTCACCAAGACTGAGCTAGAGACCCTCAGGGGCGAAGGCGTCTTCGAATAGCCCCTACGTCGCCGTCGCCGAGATGCGGCGCGTCGTCAGGTGCACCGCCGCCTCGATCGCCTTCACCAGGCCCCGGTGCTTGGCAACGCCCTTCCCCGCGATGTCATAAGCCGTCCCGTGGTCAACGGACGTTCTGATGAACGGCAGGCCCAGGTTCACCGTCACGCTGCTCTCGAAGTCCAGCGTCTTGATCGCGATGTGCCCCTGGTCGTGGTACATGGCCAGAACCACGTCGAACTCTCCGCCCGCCGCGCGGTAGAAGACCGAATCGGCCGGGAAGGGCCCCCGCGCGTCTATACCCGCCGCCTTCGCCGCCTCCACCGCAGGCGCGATCTGCTCGATCTCCTCCCGTCCGATGAGCCCGCCCTCGCCGCCGTGGGGGTTGATCGCCGCAACCGCGATGCGCGCCCTGTCCATCCCCCACCGGGAGAACGACTCCGCCGTCAGCTTGATGCGCGCCAGAACGTTCTCTTTGGTCACATGGCGTACTGCCTCGGCAAGGGGCTTATGGGTGCTCAGGTGGACTACCCGCAGGCCCCTCGTCATCAGCATCGTCGCCACGTCCCGCGACCCGCCGATGCGCCCCAGGATCTCCTGGTGCCCCATCTCCTGCACGCCCGCCAGGTGTAGCGCCTCCTTGCTGATGGGGCACGTCGTCATGGCGGAGATGCGCCGCTCCATCGCCAGCCGCGCCGCCTTCTCGATCATCTGGACGGAGGCCTTCCCCGCCGCGGCGGAGACCCTGCCCATCGTCACGTCCTCCGACTTCAGGTCGCCCACGTCAAGCACGTCCACCGTGTTCGCGTCCGCCTCCGCCTCTGACGGCGCGTCCACCCGGCGCACTTTGAGCGGCGCGCGCGTGAACTTCAGGTCGCGCTCCACCACCCAGGCCTTGCCGACGACCAGCGGCCTGCACAGCTCGTTCACCTTCGGCTCCGCCAGCGCCTTGACTAGGACTTCAGGGCCGATGCCTGCGGCATCGCCCATCGTGATTGCGATGATAGGTTTTCTTGGCATAGCATCCCTACAAGTGTGTATTTCCTACGCGGGCGCGCGCGAGGGCCGGCGGCCTGTGGCCTCCGAATTCACGCAGTGCGTCGGCGCGCGCCCCTCCAGCACATCCACGATATTCAGCGCCGCCATCATCGCCATCCTCAACCGCGTTCCCCGGCTCGCGCTGGCGATGTGCGGCGTCAGCAGCACGTTCTCCATCTGATAGAGCGGGTTGCCTGCCGGCAACGGCTCCGGATCCGTCACATCCAGCGCCGCCCCGGCGATGCTCTTGGCCTGGAGCGCCTTGATGAGCGCCGCCTGGTCTACTACATCGCCGCGCGCCGTGTTGATGAGCGCCGCCGTCGGCTTCATCTTCGCCAGTTGCCTCGCGCCGATGAGTCCCCTCGTCTCCGCGTTCAGCGGCACATGCAGGCTGACAAAGTCGCTCTCTGCAAGCAGGGTGTCGAGGCCGGCATAGATGATCCCCAGCTCCCGCTCCAGCGCCGGTTTCCGCGTCCGGCTCTGGTAGAGGATACGCATCTGAAAGGCTCGCGCCCTTCGCGCCATCGCCTCGCCGATTCGCCCCACGCCAACAATGCCCAGCGTCGCCCCGTGCAGGTCTACGCCAAGCAGGCTCATCGGCTCCCACGTCTTCCACCTGCCCTCCCGGGCGAAGCGCTGCGCCTCCGGGACGCGGCGCGCCCAGGCCAGCAGCAGGGCGAAGGCGAACTCAGCCGTCGTTTCCGTCAGCACCCCCGGCGTATTGCCGATGTAGATGCCCCGCGCCGTCGCCGCCGCCACGTCAACGTTGTTATAGCCCACGGCCATGTTGCTCACCACACGCAACTGCGGCGCGGCGGCCAGCAAGGGAGCGTCAATGCGGTCGGTCAGCAGGGTGAAGAGCGCGTCGGACTGCTTGGCCTCAGCCAGGAGGCGTTCGTAGGGCGGCGGGAGGTCGGACTCCCACTGGCGCACCTCGGCGACTGATCGAAGAAGAGCGATGGCCTCTGGGAAGATGCGGCGGGTGACGTAGATGCTAGGCGTGGGCATTGGCTGGGACGGCGTAGGCCGGGGGCGCGCTCTCCAGGATGGCCTGCCTCACCTCGCGCCAGCGGCTGGCGAACATCTCGCGGTCTATCGTCTTAGCGAGGCTCATGTACCCGGCCATGGAGAGCATCTCCGGCATGTGGTCGCGGATCATCCCCATGGACCAGTCGAAGCCGTCTCCCACGCCCTTGGGATCTAGCGGCGTCGGCCGCGCGGAGCCCGGCGCATGGTAGTGGGGGCCGTTGGCCAGGCAATCGAAGCTGACGACCTCCGTATCCTTGCCATCCACCTCGGCATGCACGTCAATGGAGGGGCCCCAATCGTGCTTGCCTTCGATGATGAGATAGAGGTGCTTGATGTGGAAATTGAGCGGCCCCAGGGGAAGGACCCGCTCCTCTCCCAGTCTATAGACCTTCACATCCCGCTTCGGCTTCATCATCTCCATAGGCCGCCTCCTGCGTCGCTTCGCCCCATTTTACACGCTTGCAACCGCCGGGGGCGTCCGCCTAGATGCCCTGGAAGATATCGTTCAGGTTCTTGGCCATCTTGGCCTTGCCGGTGACCTTCACCTTGGCCCCCTGCCGCAGAATCACGCCAAGCAGGCCCTTCTTGGCCTCGGACTCCAGAGGCATCCGTCCCCACAGCAGGCGCAGGTACTGGTCCGCCGTCAGCGCGATGGTCACATCCGGCTTGGCCGCCGCGCCGTGGGTGAGGCTGAGCTTGCCGTCCTTCACCGTAATCGTTTTCGGGCCCACGCCGTCGCTCACTTGTAGGAGGTAGACGCCCTCCGATTTCATGGCCGCCTCCGGGTCGGCCAGCGGCCCGCCGATGATCGCCTCCGCCCGTGGGATCATCGCCTTCGCCCAGTCGGCAGGGATCGCGGCATTCGGGTTACGCCCGATCTGCAGGTCCCACCCGTGCAGGACGCTCTCGTTGGCCCATGTCCCGGCCACGTTCGCCAGCGGCACGGAGCCCCAGCTCATCTGCACCGTCGTTGTCGCTTGGGTGGGAGTCGTCTTCTGGAGGGCCGCATCCATCGCCATGCAGTTGGACTCCATCAGGTCCACCAGCGCTTTGTTGTCCAGCGTCGCCAGCTTCAGGTCGCCGACATTCGAAGGTCGCTTGTTGATGACCTCCTGAATCTTGGCGCTATAGTTCGCCGAGCCTCCCGCCAGGTGCTCCGCCAGGCGGCGGATATTCCAGTCCTCACACCCTGTGGGGCTCTCCCAGTCCTTGTCCTTGAGCGACTTTAGGTAGCGCACGTTGGCCTGGGTCGCTGCGCCGATGATCTTGCCGTTCGCCTTCGCCATCTCGTCCTGCGAGCGCTGCATGGCATGCTCCTTGTGATGCGGGTGTGGACACCCTCAGTCTACCGCCTTGGTCAAAAGATCGGCCTTGGTCTACACGAAGCCGCGCAGCCGATCGGCCTGGGCGACGCGCTCGATGGCGACGACGAAGGCCGCTTGGCGCAGGGTGAGCTTGTCCTTCACGGCGCGCTGGTGCACAGCGGTGTATGCCCGCGACATGATGCGTCGCAGCTCGTCGTTCACCCGTGTCTCGTCCCACCGGAACTGCTGGATGTTCTGCGCCCATTCGAAGTATGAGACGACGACCCCTCCCGCGTTCGCTAGGATGTCCGGGATGACCTTGATGCCCCGGTCGTTCATGATCTTGTCCGCCTCGGGCGTCGTCGGGTGGTTCGCCGCCTCCAAAAGGACCTTCGCCTTGAGCCTTCCGGCGTTCTTCTCCGTGATGACGTTCTCGATGGCCGCCGGGACGAGCACGTCGCAGGGCACCTCCAGAAGCTCCGCATTGCCCATGCGTTCCGTCTCCTTGAAGCCGATGACGCTCCCGGTGGAATCGTAGAACTTCAGGAGCGCATCTACGTCCAACCCCTTAGGATTGTGCACGCCGCCCTGCACATCGCTGACGGCGATCACCTTCGCTCCCAGCGCCGGCAGGAGCTTGGCGGCCCAGCCTCCCACCTGCCCGAAGCCCTGCACCACCACCTTCGCACCCTTCAGCGGCAGCTTGAAGTCCTGCATCGCCTGCTCCAGGACGTAGACGCACCCCCGGCCCGGCGCCGCCTCGCGGCCGTAGGAGCCGCCAAGCTCCACAGGCTTGCCGGTCACGATGCCCGGCGTATAGCCGTGCAGCTGGCCGTAGGCGTCCATCATCCACGCCATCGTCTGCGAGTTCGTCCCCAGGTCCGGCGCGGGGATATCACGGTTCACGCCGATGATATGGTCAATGCTTTGGGTGTAGCGGCGCGTCATCCGGTTCAGCTCCGGCTGGCTCAGCGTCTTGATATCCACCTCCACGCCGCCCTTCGCCCCGCCGTACGGGATCTCCACCACCGCCGTCTTCCAGGTCATCAAGGCGGCCAGGGCCCGCACCTCGTCCAGGTCGGCGTTGGGGTGATAGCGCACTCCGCCCTTGTACGGCCCGCGCGCCGCGCTGTACTGCACCCGGTAGCCGGTGAACGTCTTCACCGTGCCGTTGTCCAGCCGCACCGGGACGGCTACGGTCAGCTCTCGCCACGGCTTTCGCAGGATGCCGCGAAGGTTGTCATCGAGCCGGATGCGGTCGGCCGCCTCGTCAAAGAACGATGTCACTTGCGCAAAGGCGCTTTGGTGGTTGTTGGTGGTCATGCCGGAGGCTCCTCTGTAAGGGCGGGCTAGACTGCCTCCAGGCTCTCCATGAAGCGCTGGTAAGCCTGCGGGCCTTCCCGTCCCCATACACTAGCGTACACCGAACAGTTCGTGATCTGCGTTCCCGGGCCTCCCTCATAGAGCTTCAGGTCCGCCGCGGGCTTGCGGGCCAAGTCCACCTCCGCGGAGGGCGCGACCTCTGGCGTCACCTCGGCTGCCTGCCGGTTGGAAAAGGTGCGCAGAAAGATGAACCGGTGCCTATCCGTGGAGAGGGCGCAGGCCTCTTCCGCCACCACGCCGGGCTGGCGCGCCATCACGGACATGAAGTTGCGCTGGTAGGGGCGCCACGCCGCGTACTTCTCCGGCGCCACTCCGCCGCGCACCTCCTGCACGTAGAGCCCCGGCTTCACGAACTCGCCGCTTCCCCGCGGGCCCCAGACCATGTCGAACACGGCATAGTCCGTCCACACGGCGGGCCCGGCGTAGAAGCCCCCCTCTCGGGCGGGGCGGCCTGCCGCAAAGACCTCCGGGTTCGCCTTGGCCCGTTCCGAATCGCCCTTCGTCAGCCACTCGCGCAGGGCGATATAGCGATAGCCATGCCCAAGGACCTTCAGGATGCGGAAGGAGACGCCGCCCGGCTGCTTCGCCTGAACCGCCAGGTAGTCCGGGATGTAGCTCTCCCAAGCCGCGAGCTTCTCCGGCACAACCTCGAACTGGACGTGGTGGAGGAACATCGCTAGCCGCCCGCTAGGCCGTTTTCGATGATGGCCTCTCGCATCGCCGTCGCATACGCCTCGATGTGGCTCTCCGTCATCGGGTAGCTCACCGCGCCCCGCGTTGTGCGCGTCTGGAAGATGCCTCGTTTGGTCATCGAATCAATGATCTCCTGGGCCTTTTTGGCGTCGCCCTTCCACGCCGTCTCGTAGTTGTAGACCTCGTGTCGCGCCACATGGAAGGCGAAGAGCTGTCCCACGCCCGTCACTTGGATCGGCGCCTCCACCTCAGCGATCATGGCCCGCAGCCGGGAGCGGAGCAGGTCGCCCAGGTGGTGCAGACGGCGGTAGACCGCCGGTGTCATCGCCCGCAGCTGGGCCGCCCCCGCCGCCATCGAAAGGGGATGCCCCGCGAAGGTGCCCCCGTGGTTCACGATCGGCGTTCGCTTGCGCCTATCAAAGACGGCCATCACCGCTTCGCTGCCGCCCAGGCAGCCGATGGGCATCCCCCCGCCGATGATCTTGCCGCAGCACGTCATATCCGGCGTCACGCCGTAGTACTCCTGCGCCCCGCCGCGCGCGATCCCCATGCTGATCATCTCGTCGAAGATCAGGAAGATGCCGTAGCGCTTCGTGATCTCGCGCAGGAACTGCAGGAAACCCTCCCTGGGCGGGATCATCCCGGCCGCGCCCATCACCGGCTCCACAAAGACCGCCGCAAGCTCCTTCTTGTGCCGCTCGATGACCGCCTCGCAATAGGTCGGATTGTTGAAAGAGAGCAGTACAACATCCCCGGCGATCGCAGGCGGTATGCCGATGGCCGCTTGCTTCACCGGATTGTAGTCGCCGTCGTCCGGGATGCCGCCGGACATCAGGCCCAGGCCCGTGGAGAGCACGTCGTTCGTGCCGTGGAAGCCGCCCGCCATCTTGGCGAGCTTCATGCGCCCCGTCAGGGCGCGCGCGGCCCGGGCCGCGAACATCGTCGCCTCCGTGCCGGAGTTGCAGAACTTCAGCCGCTCGATGGATGGGACGCGCTCGCAGAGAAGGCGCGCCAGCTCCGTCTCCGTCTCATTGTGGGCTGTGAAAAAGGTCCCCTTTGTTACCTGGGAGGCGATGGCTCTGCGGACGGGCGCGAAATTGTGGCCGAAGGGCAGCGCGAAGCTCGCGTTGATGAAGTCAATGTAGCGATTGCCGTCGGCGTCATAGACGGAACAGCCCTCGCCGTGGTCAAGGAAGATCGGGTAGCTGCCGGAGAGCACGCCGCCCCGCGTGGAGCCTCCCGCGATGTAGCGGTCGAGCCGCGCGAAGGCCCGCTTCGACTTGGTGGTGCGGCGCGCTCCCATAGGCGTGGCTTTCTTAGCGCGCCCCGGGCGCAAGCCCTTCCACGGCCGCTTCAAAGCCCTTGGTGAAACTGTCCGATGGATCCCGCGCGGAAATGATGGCCAGCTCGATGCCCTTGGCGTAGTACCGCTGCAGGTGCTCCAGGCACCGCTCGCGGGGACCGTAGAGCATGAACTCGTCCAATAACGAATCGGGGACGGCCTTTGTCATTCCCTTCTCATCGCCCGCGGCGAAGAGCCTCCCGGCCTCCGCCGCTACGTCGCCGTAGCCGTACTCCGTCAGCGCATTGCGGTAGTACTCCAGCCGCAGGTAAAAAGCAAGCATCTTCCTTGCCGTCTCGCGGGCGGCGTGCACGTCCTGATGCACGCACGCGCCCAGAAACGTCGTGATCTTGACCCGCTTCTTGTCCGCGCGCCTCGCCTCTCCCTCGCGGACGGCGGCGATGGCCTCCGGCAGCTTGCTCACCGGCACCAGGTTGAAGATGACACCGTCCGCCACCTCTCCAGCCAGGCGCGACATCCCCTTGCGCAAGGCGCTGATGTGGATCGGCACCGGATGGTCCCGGGGCAGGAACCGCCGCACGTCTCGCACATAGTTCCGCATCGTCTCCAGCGGCTTCACGATCTGGATGCCGCGCCCGTCGTTCAGCAGGCGGTGGCTTGTGCCCAAGCCTAGGGTGAACCGTCCGCCGGAGACTTCCCACACGTGGGCGGCGCTTGCGGCGGTTAGAACGGGATGGCGGAGGTAGATATTGGAGATCGCCGTGCCGAGCCCCACCCGGCTCGTCGCAAGCGCGGCGGTGAGCATGTTCGCCAGACTATCGCTGTTCCCCTCCGGCGAGTAGACGGCGGAGAAGCCCTTCGCCTCCGCGCGCCTGGCCGCATCGCCGATGGCCCGCAGCTGGCCATAGCCCGCCGGCAGAACGATCGCTAGTTCAGGCATCCTTCGCACCTCATGGGGTGGCGATTATCTGCGCCTAATCATCGCTCCCTTGTCAATTCAGATACCCGTCCCTATGATGATGTGCCGTCAGCCATTGCACAAGAGAATGAGGCTACGATGAGTCCCGAAGCGAACAAGGACCTCTTCCGCAAGACCTGGTCGCGCTTTCCCACCGGCGTCAGCGTCATCACCTTCTACGAGGCCGATGGACATACCGTTCACGGCCTTACCGCCAACGCCGTCCTCTCCCTCTCCCTTGAGCCCTTCCTCGTCGTCGTCTCCGTGGACCACAAAGTCCGCAGCTTTCCCCTCATGAGCAAGTCCGACCGCTTCGTGATGAACTTGCTGACTGAATCCCAAGAGCCGGAACTACGCTACTTCGCCAGGAACGATACATCGGGACAGCCGCCCTTCAAGTTCCGCAAGTCCGGCCGGGGCTATCCGATTCTCGAGGGCTCCTTCGCCTATTTGGACTGCCAGGTCCACGCGAAGTACCCTGGCGGCGACCACACCATCTTCCTCGGCAAAGTGGACGAGATGGATCTCTACGAAGGCAAGCCTGTCGTCTGGTACATGGGCAAGCTCACTTCCGTCGTCCCCCCACAGATGTAGCCGCGCCGAGCGCTCAGCACGCGCGATGCCCCCCTCCCCCCGAAGGCGGAGCGCCTTTCCTTTCGGATGGACGCAGCATCTTTTAGGCGCTGGCCGGGACTGCTAGCCGCATGTGACTCTTGGGGGTCCCTTGCCGATGCTAAAATAGGCTTGCTATGAACAAAGGCCCATCCCAACGCCCACCTGAAGCAGCTCGGATCGGACAACTGCTCCAGCGACGCTTGCCGTACTTGCGTCGAAAATATAACGTCAAAAGGCTTGCGCTATTCGGCTCTGTGGCGCGTGACCGGATGCGGCCCGGCAGCGATGTTGACGTCCTTGTTGAGTTCAGCCAACCCATCGGCCTCTTCGCCTTTCTCGACCTCAAAACAGAGCTGGAGCATCTTCTGGGGCGGCCCGTAGACCTCGTAACGGCGGACGCGCTCAAGCCGCAGATGCGTGACAAGATCCTCGGCGAAGCTATCCATGCGGCGTAGGGATCCGAAGCTCCGTCTAGAGGACATCCTTGACGCCATCTCGCGGATCCAACGCTACTGCGAACGTCTTTCCTTAGAGGAATTCAAGCGCGACACGAAGACCATAGATGCCGTTGTGCGGAACCTAGAGGTCATCGGAGAGGCGGCCAGACACATTCCAGTAGCGCTGGAACGTCAGCACCCTGAAGTGCCCTGGAGCAAGATGCGTGGGATGCGACACATCTTGGCCCACGAGTACTTCGGTGTTGACTCCGCTATTTTATGGCAGACAGTGATGAACGACCTTCCGCCGGTGCGGGTAGCGATCCAGAAGATAGTCTCCCGAATGAAGCAATGAATTTGCGTGCTTCGGCACAGTGAGCTAACAAAAACGGCCCCTCCGTTAACGGAGGGGCCGTTGACATCTCATGAGACTGCGGATCAGCGTCGCTTTGCTCGTGCCTTGGCCGTGATTCTGGCCTTTGGTCGTGTGAGCGCCTTCGCCCGCGCCTTCCCCTTCGGCCTTCCAGGCGGCTTGGCCTTTCCCTTCAGCTTCGCCTTCACCGTCGGCTTTGCCACTGCCTTCGGCGCGGCCTTGCCCTTGCCCGAGCCCGGCGGCCTGCCGCGGCGCTTGGGCGCGGACGGCGCTGTTGCCTTCGCCTTGCCTGATCCCGGCGGGCGACCGCGCTTTCGCGGCGCTGCAACCTCAACCGCCTTCGCCTTCCCCGAGCCGGGCGGTCTGCCGCGGCGCTTCGGCTGCGCTGGCGCTGTGGAGGCTTCGGCGGCCTTCTTCCCGGAGCCGGGCGGTCTGCCGCGACGCTTCGGTTGCGCCTGGACAGCAGGTGGTTGTGCGACCTGCTTCTTCCCGGAGCCGGGCGGTCTGCCGCGCCTCTTTGGCGTAGGCGTCTCCTGCGCAGGCGGAGTGACTGCCGCCGCAGGCGCTTCGGGCGTGACGACCTTCCTCGGCCGCCCAGGCCCGCGTTTCGGTTGCTCCTGAGCTTGTGGCGGTGTTGCCACTGGCGCTTCGGGGGCCGCAACCTTTCTCGGTCGCCCACGACCGCGCTTCGGCGTCTCGGCCGCTTTCGCCTCCGTCTTCTCCTCGGCTGCCTCTTCCTCAGCTCCTTCTTCGTCTTCGTCGCCCTCATCCTCCGCCGTCGGCTCGGGAAGGGCGGCTTGCACCGCCGTCGTCCCCTCCACCGCCGGGCCGGGGGCCGAAGGCGGCAGCGGCTCGCCCTCTTCTTGCTTGCCGCTGAAGTAGGCCACGGTGGCGACGGTATCGCCTTCGTCCAGGTCAATGATGCGGACGCCCTGGGCCGCGCGCCCCGTGATGCGGATCTGCCGGAGCGTCGTCCGCAGCATCTGCGCCTTCTTCGTCGTCACCATCAGGTCGTCGTCGAGGTCCACCACGCACGCGGCGGCCACGGGGCCCGTCTTGTCCGTGATGCGCAGCGTCAGCACGCCGCCCGTCCCGCGATGGTGCCACGGGTAGTCCTTCAATTCGGTGAGCTTGCCCAGGCCCTTCTGGCCCACCACCAGCATATACGCGCTCTCGCGGACCTTGGCCATGTACAGCACGCCGTGGTCCTTGTCTATCTTCACGCCCCGCACGCCGCCTGCGTTTCGGAACTGCGGCCGCACGTCCGCCACAGGGAACCGCACCGCCTTCCCGTTGTTCGTCACGGCGATGACGTGGTCCTGGTTCTCCACGATGCAGCTGGAGACCAGCTCGTCTCCGGGGCGCAGCTTGATCGCGATGATGCCGGAGGTGCGCGCCATCACAAAGGCGAACTCCTTCAGCTGGGTTCGCTTCACCCGCCCGCGTTTCGTCATCATCATCAGGTACTGGTCGCGGTTGAAGTCCCGGATGGAGACCACCGCCGTCACCAGCTCCTCGGGCGCGATGGGGATGAGGTTGATGAGCGGCGTGCCCTTCGCGGCCCGCGTCGCCTCCTGGGGCATGCGGTAGACCTTCGAGTGGAAGACCCGCCCCTTGTTCGTGAAGAACAGCAGGTGGTCGTGCGTGTCCACGATCAGCAGGTGCTGCACCACATCCATCTCCCGCGTCGTCATGCCGCGCACGCCCGTGCCGCCGCGCCGCTGGACGCGGTACGAGTCCACCGTCAGCCGCTTGGCGTAGCCGCGATTGCTGATGGAGACCACCACGTCCATGTGCGGGATCAGGTCCTCGTCCGTGAACTCCCGGTCTTCCTGTCCGGAGATCTCCGTGGCGCGCTTTTCGCCGTACGCTTCCTTCAGCGTGAGCGTCTCGTCCTTCACCACGCCCAGGATTTTCTTGGGATGGGCGAGCAGATCTTCAAGATAGGCGATCTGCTTCTTCAGCTCCGCATGCTCGTCCAAGATCTTCTGGCGCTCCAGCGCCGCCAGGCGGCGGAGCTGCATGTCCAGGATCGCCTGCGCCTGCGGCGGGCTGAGGCCGAAGCGCGTCATTAGGTTCGTCCGCGCCGTCTCCGCATCCGCCGATTCGCGGATCGTCTTGATCACCGCGTCTAGGTTGTCCTGCGCGATGATGAGCCCTTCCAGGATATGCGCCCGCTCCTGCGCCTTCTGCAGGTCGAAGCGCGAGCGGCGGGTGATGACCTCCTGCCGGAACGCGATGTACTGCTGCAGGATCTCCCGCAGGTTCAGCACCCGCGGCTGGCCGTCCACCAGCGCCAGCATGTTGACGAAGAATGACGACTTGAGCGCCGTCAGCTTGTACAGGTTGTTCAGCACCGATTCGCCGATCGCGTCGCGCCGCAGCTCGATCACGATCCGCAGCCCCTTCCGGTCCGATTCGTCCCGGATCTCGCTGATCCCGTCTATCCGCTTGTCCTTCACCAGCTCCGCGATCTTCTCGATCAGCGCCGCCTTGTTCGTCTGGTACGGCAGCTCCGTCACCACGATCATCTGCCGCCCGGACTTCGCCATGTCCTCCACGGAGGCCCGCGCCTTCACCACGATCTTGCCGTTCCCCGTGTGGTAGGCGTTCTTGATCCCTTCCGTGCCCATGATGATCGCGCCCGTGGGGAAGTCCGGGCCTTTGATGATGGCGATCAGGTCGTCTATGCTCGCGTCCTCGCGCTCGATCAGGTGCGCGATGGCGTCGCACACGTCGCTCAGGTTATGCGGCGGGATGTTCGTCGCCATGCCCACCGCGATGCCGGACGTGCCGTTCACCAGCAGGTTCGGCAGCCGCGCCGGCAGCACCGTCGGCTCGCTCAGCGAGCTGTCGAAGTTCAGCGAGAAGTCCACCGTCTCTTTCTCGATGTCAACCAGCATCTCTTCCGCGATCCGCGCCAGCCGCGCCTCGGTGTAGCGCATGGCTGCGGGCGGGTCGTTGTCCACGCTGCCGAAGTTCCCCTGCCCGTCTATCAGCGGGTACCGCATGGAGAACGATTGGGCCATGCGCACCAGGGCGTCGTACACCGGCGCGTCCCCGTGCGGGTGGTATTTGCCCAGCACCTCGCCGACGATGCGGGCGCACTTCTTGTACGCGCTGTTGGGGCGGATGCCCAGCTCGTGCATGCCGTACAGGATGCGCCGCTGCACCGGCTTCAGCCCGTCGCGCACATCGGGCAGCGCGCGGGAGACGATCACGCTCATCGCGTAATCCAGGTACGAGCTCCGCATCTCCTCTTCAAGCTTGATGGGCTTGATGATGCCTACGTTGCCGTTGCCGTTTTGCTCAGTGACCACTGGTCCTCCTCAGACCGTCCGCGATGGGAACAAAAAAGGCCCTACGGAGAGGGCCTAGTGTATATACGGGTCGCGGGCCATGTCAGACGTCTTGTCCTTTGGCTGCCTCGATAAATCGCGTGAAGAGCCGCTGGTGAAACGCTGCGAGCTGGTCGCGATTCTCAGGGTGCCATTGCACCCCCACTACCCACCGGTGGTTTCCCCGGGGGCTGTCGAGGGCCTCGATTATACCATCTTTCAGGGAAAACGCACTCACCAGCAACCCCGGCGCCTTCTCCAGGAGCGTGGCCCCCTGATGGTGCCTGCTGTTCACTTTCATGAATCCGCCGATCCCCAGCAGGTGCGTCAGCCTGCACCCCGGGGGCACAAAGATTTCGTGCAGCCGCTTCCCCTCTTCCACAAGCCGGTGGTTCGGCAGGTCCTGGATCAGCTTGCCCCCCATCGCCACGTTCAGCGCCTGCATCCCCCGGCAGATCCCCAGCACCGGGAAGTCGCCCCGCGCCAGCGCCCGCTCGATGAGCGGGAACTCCTTCGCGTCCCGTTCCGGGCTCGTCTCCACGTGCGCCTCCGGCCGTTCCGCCTCGCCGTAGAGCCGCGGCTCCACGTCCGCGCCCCCTGTGAGCACCAGCCCGTCAAGCGAATCCAGCATCTGCTCCGCGCTCCCCATCGTCTTGAGCGCGATCCACCGCGGCTCGCCCCCGGCGGCGCGGATCGCCTCGGCGTAGGCCGCCTTCTCCCGCTCAAAGATCGTGATGCCGATGACAGGCGGGTCTGAAGGAGAGCGTTTCCCTGGCATGCGTGGCTCTTTCGAAGGCGTCGCCGCTACGCCGCGCCCGTCCGCGGGTCGAACGTGATCACCGGCTCCTGCCTATGGTCCAGCGCCGCGTCCCGCAGCCGCGCCGATGTGCGTTCCGTGTTGCCTATCTCTGGGAGCAGCCGCTTCACCAGCTCGTCCGTCACGGCAAAGCCGTTCAGCTTCAGCAGGTCGCGGAGAAGGCGCTCTTGGTCGGCGGGCGATGGCGTTGTCATGGGGTGATCCTATGCGGTTCCGTACACGCGCGATGGATTCATCATGATAACCGCCCGCCGCTGTTCGCGCATCGCCTCGTCATACTCGCTCCAGTTCGGATGCTCCTTGTCGGCGCAGGCGTGATAGACGTCCCGCAGCAGCAGCCGCAGCCGGTCCGGGTTGTCCTTGCTCAGGTCCCGCACCTCGGCCATGCTCTCCACTACGATGTACGTCCGCCAGTCCCGGGAGGCGCACAGCAGGCTGCACCTGGGGTTGCGGCGCAGGTTCGCCAGCTTGGCCGCCTCTCCCCTGGTGGTGAAGGCGATGTGCCCGTCCAGCGCTCCCGCCGTCACGATGCTCATCTGCGCATTCCCGTCCTTGCGGAAGGTGGAGAGCACCGCCATATGGTGCGTTCGGACGAAATCGAGGGCCTCGGAGACGGACATGCGGGCTGCCCCTGTGTAACGCTTGCCTTTGCCTAGCAGCCATTCGATTGTACGACCTTCTCGCCTCTTGAGGTACATCCGTACGCTCGAAATCGGGCGTACTGATGCTACAATGGGCCGGTTTCGGCGGTCTGTGCGGCCCCTTAGAAGACAGCGAGGCAGGTTGTGCGGCGCGCTCGCGTCCTGCTCATCATCACGCTGATCGTCCTGGTCTATGCGCTGGCGACGGGCTTCCCCGTTTTCCTGCGCATGTTCTACGTCTTCGGCCTCCTCCTCCTCTTCAGCCTCATCTGGGTCATCGTGATGGCCCGGGGCATCTCCGTGAGCGTCCGGCGCGCCACCCTGCGCACCAGCGCGGGCCAGCCCCTGGTGGAGACCGTCTCCGCCAGACGGCGGCACAGCTTCCTCCACGGCCTTGTGGAGGTGCAGGAGCAGACGGATATGCCGGTCAAGTCCCCCGGCGCCGTCATCGGCCTGGAGGGCTTCGAGGATGTAAAGGTGGACCTGGAAGTCCCCTGTCCCCAGCGCGGCCTCTACAAGATCGGCCCCTTGAAGCTCTATACCTCCGACCCCTTCGGCCTCTATCGCCTCCAGCGCAATATCGGCCAGGCCCAGAAGCTCATCGTCCACCCGGTGGCAGCCGATCTGCCCGGCTTCCTCCTCCTGCCGGCGGACCTTCCCGGCGAAGGGCCCGTCCACATCCGCAGCCAGCACGTCACCACCAGCGCCTTCACCCTCCGCGACTACGTGAACGGCGATAGCCTCAACAGCATCTCTTGGAAGGCCACCGCCCGCCACGGGCGCATCATGGTCAAAGAGTTCGAGATGGAGCCCTCCAACAGCATCTGGGTCGTGGCCGATATGGAGAAGCGCGCGAACAGCGGCCCCGCCGGGCGCGATATCGAAGAGATGGTGGTCACCATGGCCGCCTCCATCTGCACGCGCTACGCCGAACGCGGCTACCCGGTGGGACTCCTCGCCCACGGCAGCGAGCGCTTCTCCATCGCCCCCCAGCGCGGGCCGGACCACCTTCTGCGCATCATGGATGCTCTCGCCGAAGTGCGCGCCACCGGCAACACGCCCCTCTTCGATCTCATCGCCGAGCTCTCCACCAAGATCGGCCGCTATTCCTCTGTCGCCATCATCACGCCCTCCCTTGATGAAGAGTGGCTGAACAGCGTGCGCCATCTCCTCCAGCGCAAATCGCGCATCACCAGCGTCGTTGTTGAAAACGAGCGCGAAGCCGCTCCCGCGCCCCCGGCCGTCGCCGTGCGCGTCGCCGCCCTCGGCGTCCCCTCGTACACCATCCCCGCGGGCGCGGAGCCTGCCGCAGGCCTCACGGCCGTCGGCATGACCGCCCGCGCCCACGATCGCTTCATGCAGCCCATCGGCGCTCGAGCCTCCTGAGGAAAACGTGGCCAGCTACTTCACAACCCCAGGCTCAAGAAAGGCCAAGCCGCCTCCCAAAGGACTGTGGGACACGCGTCACTCCGCCCTCACGCCGGCCGTCGGCTGGCTGAGCCTCTTTTGCCTCTTGATGGTCCTCCTGGTCACTGTGATGAACGTCCAGACCGCTCACTGGGTGCGCCCGGAGCCGCGCCTCTGGCTCGTGACCATCCTCGGCATGTTCATCGCCCTGCTGGTGGCCCGCGCTCCCTGGGGAAAGAAGGGCCAACTGCTCTTCTTCCCCCTCGGCCTCGGCGCGGGCTTCGGCCTTGCGCTCTTTGAGACGGCGGGCACGCTCACGGAAGGCGGCATCACTGCCAAGTTCAGCGAGATGTTCAGCCGCTTTGATACCTGGCTCTCCCAGATCGGCAGCCAGGGCATCAGCAACGATAGATTGCCCTTCGTCTTCGGCCTCGTCGCAGGCGCATTCCTCATGGCCTACCTCGCCTCATGGGCCCTCTTCCGCCTGCGCTGGTCGTGGGTGGCCGTTGTTGTCCCGGCGGCCGTGTTGCTCACCAATCAAACGTACCTCCCTCCCTCCGGCTATCCGGTGCCGCTCTTCTTCTTCCTCGTCTTCTCCGTCGGCCTCCTGGCCCGGGTCTACTACGTCAGCCGCACGGAGCAGTGGCAGTCCCAAGGGCTGACGACGCGCACCGGCAGGTTCGCCTTCGCCGGGAACGTGCTTCTCCTCTCCACCGCCGTCTTCCTGGTGGGATGGAGCATCCCCACCAAGAAGGTCGTCATCGCTCCCCTGCACGATACCTACCAGGCCGCGCGGGAGCCCTGGGCCGGGATGGAGGACGATTTCGAGCGCGTCTTCGCCGGCGTGGCCTCCAAGAAGGCGACGCCCCTGCACAGCTTCGGCCCGGCGCTGGCCTTGCGCGGCAGAGTCAGCCCGGGAACCGGGCCCGTCTTCAGCGTCACCACGGACTATCCCACCTATTGGAAGGGCCAAACCTACGACCAGTATCAAGGCCAGGGCTGGGTCGCCAACTCCTCCCTTCGGCAATCGGTGAAAGAGGCCGATGTGCCCGCCGCGAACCCGGACCAGCCGGCCTTCCGCAAGCGCGAGGTCATCGCCCAGCGCATCCAGTTCCACGTGCCATCCGAAGTCCTCTTCGCCGGGGGAACGCCGGAGGATGTCAGCATCCCCAGCGTCCTGGAAGTCTCCGTCCCGCGCACTTTCCAGATAGACCTCAGCGGCGGCTCCAACGCAGGCCTGCCCGCCGATCTCGCCCGCGCCGCCACGCGCATCGTCCAGCAGCGCCCGAGCATCGCCGAGATGGAGCGCCTCCTGCCCTCGGAGACGAAGATCGTCCAGGAGCGCAGGGGCGCCGTCGTCGTCACGAGAACGGGATCCGCGACGCCCGATATCCTCTCCATCCGCAGCACCGGCAGGCTGAAGGCCGATTCCACCTACGACGTGATCTCCTCCGTCTCCGTGGCCACGGAGACGGAGCTGCGCGCCGCCGGGAGCAACTATCCCAAGTGGGTGGCGGACAACTATCTGGCCCTGCCGGACAGCCTCCCCAAGCGCGTGCGCGACCTGGCCATCGAGACGACCCGCTCAGCCTTCAACGCCTACGATAAGGCCCTGGCGCTCTCCGATATGCTGCGCGCAGGTTACACGGAGACCTACGCCATCGAGCCGCCCCCGGTGAACGTGGACGCCGTGGACTATTTCCTCTTCGCGCAGAAGGCCGGCTACAGCGACTACTTCGCCTCCGCCATGACGGTCATGCTCCGCGCCGCAGGCATCCCGGCCAGGCTCGCCACAGGCTATTCCAGCGGCATCGCCGATAAGACGACCGGGAGTTTCACCGTCCGGCTTTCGGGTGCCCACAGCTGGCCGGAGGTCTACTTCCCCACCTACGGCTGGCTCCCCTTCGAGCCTTCGCCCTCCTTCGAGCCTATCGAGCGCGGGCCCATCCGCACCGAGTTCGACGACTCGCTCTTCTCCGGCGCGGGCGAGAGCTTCCCCGAGTTCTTCGATGAGTTCCAGAACCTCGATTTCCCTCCCCCGGCCGATGTCGTCCTGCCCGTGCAGGACGAGCCAGTGGGACAACTCTTCGCCGACATCTTCAAGAAGATCGGCCTCGCCATCGGCGCGCTTCTGGCCTTGGCCCTTGGCATCTTCGCCCTCGTCTTCGTCACCTGGCAGTCGCGGTTCGTCGGTCTGCCTTACGCTCACGGCATCTACGACCGCATGTCGCGCCTGGGAACGCTCGTCTGGAAGGCGCCCGAGCGCGAAGAGACGCCCGGCGAATACGCCGCCGCCCTCGCCGCCGCCATCGGCGTAGACCGCAAGCAGGCGGGGACCGTCGCCGCGGGCTACGTCAAGGCGCGCTACACGGGCCGCCCCGTCACCGAGCAGGAGCGCCGCGTTATCGAAGATGCCTGGCGCGCCCTCCGCGGCGACCTCATCAAGCGCGCCCTCTGGCGCTTCGACCCTCGCCGCCTGCTTCGCATGTCCCGCTAGCTTTTCATCCTGCTCTCTGGTTTTTCTCCTTGTTGTTCGTCTTGGCGTTTGGGGTTTTGATCGGCGTTGCGTGGGCGGTTTTGTGTTCGGTCCTTCCGGTCACACTGCAAGAGGAAGAAAGTTTGCGAGACTCTAGCTTGTCCTGCCGTTTCCCTGCGAAGAGCGACTCGGCCGGGACGAGCAGGACGCATGGAGTCCGCCGCTGGGAGGGCGGCGGGGCGACTTACCGTTCTCCAAGGCGACCGGTGTCAACCCGCCAGTCTCGCATGTGAGTCTGCAGGAGGCGGCCCGCTCCAACGGGCCGCGTGTATGTAGGGAGCGGTGTACGCCGCTCCCTACAACACCGCGCCGGACTGCCGACCGGCGCGGCCATGTTCTACCACGGGGCCTGTGCCCCGGTTCCGCACGTTCCAACCGTCCGCAACGCCACTGCATCGGTCACCCGCCCACGCAACGCCTGTTACTCCTCCACCGCGCGATCGCGGGCGATCGTCCCGCAAGCGCGCCGGGCAAAGAAAAGGGGAGGCGCTCAGCTAACCGGTTCCAGGCCCATGGAGCAAGGAACGCGGCCAGTTTTGCGCCTCCCCGGCTCTCTGTCCTGGCGGAGGTGTAAGCTTTTTGTGCTTACGAGACAATACTACGCAGAATAGGCAGTGGTGTCAAGCGGCTAATTCCAACCCTAAATTGTCACCCGATCGGGAGTGGCAACTGTGCTCTTGCTCTGACGTTCCTTACGGGAGAAGGATCCTCGGTAAAGCGATTGCCTTGGAAGCCGCCCGTTCGGGTAGGGTGGCCGTTCTGTTCCATGCCAGGTTGCTTTGCCAGCAGAAGGTTGAGCCCGACTTCTCGGAGCACATTTTCAGGTAGGGGAAGGCGCTCCAATGCCCGAGGTTCAACTTTGAGTGCGCCTTGGCCATACGACTTGCCGACCAAAGCAAGACCTGCAAGTGTGTCAGGATGGTTAAGGACTCGCCACATCTTGTGAATGCCCTCTGGAGTGCAATCAAAAGGATAGACGCACAAGAAGCCTGTAAGGGGTACGACACCAGCATCGTTTCGAATGAACCGGGTATTCCTTCTTCCGAGGTAGGCAAACAAGAAGGGGGGCACCTTGCGCACTTCCATCTTGTACCAAGGCCGTCGTTGGCTTAGAAGAGCTTTCCCCGGGAGACCCATGCGCTCACCTCTTAGGAGGTACTGCTGGAGTTGACGTGGGAAGCTCGCCAGTCCGCGGCTATCTAGAGAAAGGAGCCAGGTTGGACGGTTTCTCTTTTCAAGGGCCACGAGAGTTTCCGGAGTAATTACGTCAGAGGCAACGTCCCGGGTCCTACCGATCGCTCGAATAAAAAATTTTGACGGAATGGCCCGGGATTTTACTTGTTCACTCGTGAGGAAGAAGAAGTCCTGGTTTCCAGAGGCGATTCCTCGCATTACTCTCGCGTAGTCCCCTAGCGTTGGAGCATTGTGGTTGGCCTTTGCAGGGAACCTGCTCAGCCCTGTAGCGAGGCCTTCGCTCAGGGATCGCGTATATACAGTGAAATCATCGCTCGGCGGCACGTCGCTTGGCCGTGCGACCCACTTCGCGAGGAATGGCGTTTCGTTTTGATGAACCCGCACCCAGGAGAAGACCGGCTTGGGTTCCTTCTTGACAATGAGAAAGATCACGGCGTTTGTGTCTATATGTGGGAATGGAGTGGCAGTTGCATCAAATGTAATGACGCCATCCAAGCGGAAGTCGGCCAGAATCCATGACCAGAGGCCGCCGGCAAAGACGCCCTCACAGGAATCTGCAGGTAGAATAATTGCCAATCGTCCGCCTGGAGCGAGAAGTCTCAGGGACTGGATAAAGAAATAGATGTGAAGTCCTGCACGGCCATCGATTTTTTGACCCGTAGGTAATGTCCCGATAGCCCTTAGCAGGACTTTGTCTTTCTGTGGAATTCTGTGATGGCGAACATACGGCGGGTTGGCGACAATGGCATTGATCGGCTCTGCAGGTGCGCTCTTGAGAAAGTTCCCAATACGGACATTAGCAAGATCAGACGGAGCTAACCCGCTTTGAAGCGTCTGCTTTAGAACGGTGGGGTCAATTTCAGCACCTTTGAAAGTCAGCGGTCTGCCGGTTTTCGTAGAGACGACCTGTACCGCCCCTGATTTCTTGGACAGTGATGTGATTGTATTCATGCGGCAACCACAGGGCAAGCGAGCAACTGACGGCGTGCTTGCTCTGGCGTCGCGTAGCGATG
>VGPF01000028.1 GCA_016875535.1 Chloroflexota bacterium | reverse complement strand
TGAGCCGCTTCGCTTGATCGATGCGCAGGCCGCCGTACTCCCGTCGCCACCGATAGAAGGTCTGGTCGGTTACCCCAAGGACCTTGCACACCTGGGCCACGGTCTCTCCCCTGGCCAGGCGCACCTCCGCTTCCCGGAGCTTGTTGATGATCTCCTCTGCCGCAAACCGTTTCCTTGGCATCGCTGCCTCCCTTTCCGTCCAGGCATTTTCCCACTTTGCGCCTGGTCTAGTTTTTGGGGGGCAGGTCAGTGGACGGGGAGTCTGAGTAGAGTTACTCTCCCTTCCGAACACAGCCGGTCTTGGTGGCGGCGTGACTTGGCCTCGCAAGGTCAAGTTTTGCTTGCCAACAGGTTGTGGAGTATGGCCATGCGAATGTATAGCCCGTTGGCGATTTGCTGGAAGTAGAAGGCACGGCGATCGTGATCGACATCGCGGGCGATGGCGACCGTGCGTGGGAAGGGATGCATAATGATCGCCCGTTGGCGCATAACTTCTAGGACCTGGTGAGTTATGGCGAAGTCCATGCGCGCAGGATGCTGTTTAGAGGTATGGGCCTGGTCGGGAGGCAAGTCGGTCTGGTAGACGACATCGGCGATGCGGAGAACCTCGTTCAGTTGATCGCCAGCCGCCGATATCTGCGTAAATGAGACACCGTGCCGAGTGAGATAGTCGATGATGTCTGGTCGCATCGCGTGCTGTGGAGGTGCGACAAGCCAGAGTTTCACACCCGTGTACTTTCCGAGGAAGTAACAGAGTGAGCGAACTGTTCTGCTATTTGCGAGGTCTCCCATCATGACCACTGAGACGCCATCGATGCCGTCCATGGCCCGGTAGATGGTATAGAGATCTAGGAGAGCCTGGGTAGGGTGTTGGCCGCCGCCATCGCCAGCGTTAATGATTGGCACTCGGGATACGGCTGCTGCACGCTCGGCAGAACCCTCCTGTGGGTGGCGCAGCACGATCACGTCGACGAAGCTATCCATCATGCGGATAGTGTCTTCGAGCGTACCGCCAATCGCGGCATCGGAAAACTCCTGGGGGTGCTCAGTTGAGACGACGTTGCCGCCGAGGCGCAACATGGCTGCTTCAAATGACAGGCGAGTGCGCGTGCTGATCGAGTAGAACAGGGTTCCCATGATCTTGCCGCGCAGTTCGCTCGAGCCGCCAGACTTGGCTATGTGTTCCATGCGCTCGGTTGCATGGAAGAGGAGGGTAATCGTCTTCTTGTCAAATTGCTGGGCGTCGATGATATGGCGCACGGAAACTCCTAACGTTTCACGAAACGGGTGCCAGCCTCGCCGCGAATCGCTCGCTCGGCGGAGGACAGGCCAGCGATAATTGCGGTCTCGCCGCCGTACTCGAGAAACTGGATGCAGGCGAGCACTTTGGGGCTCATGCTTCCGCTGGCGAAGTGGCCTTCGGCAAAGTAGGTGCGCGCTTCGGTAAGCGTCACTTCGCGAAGCGTCCGTTGCTGCGGGGTGCCATAGTGCAAAGCCACGGCCTCCACGTCGGTCAGGATGAGCAAAATGTCAGCGGCGATGCTTTCTGCTATCTTTTCAGCCGCCAGGTCTTTGTCGATGACAGCCTCGATACTGCGCATGGCGCCATCGGACTGAATCATCACCGGAATGCCGCCGCCGCCAGCGGTGACGACGATGACGCCTGCTTCTGAGAGAGCGCGGAGGGCACGCTTCTCCATGAGGCGCAGGGGTCGCGGAGACGCAACAACGCGGCGGAAGGGCCGTTGTGGGTCTTTGCCGATCTGGCGAATGACGTGGCCGGGAAGCGCCTCATACCTCTGTTTCAGGCGCTCGTCGAGGAATGGGCCGACTGGCTTGGAAAGTGTTTTGAAGTCTGCGTCGGCTGGGTCGACCAGGAAGTGACTCACCAGTGTAACGACGTCGCGTTGGAGTCCCTCGGCACGGAGGTGATTCGTGAGCGCTTGCACAAGTAACGTTCCGATTTGGCCCTGGGTCATGCCGACGCAGATGTCCATAGGCATCATCGGCGCGTAGTCAGCGGCCTCGACCTGCTGGATGAGCAGATTGCCGACCTGTGGGCCGTTTCCGTGGGTTAGGACGATGCGGTGCCCATCATCTATGAGCGGCAAGAGGTGGCGGCAGGCTTGTTCGAGGTTGGCGTACTGCTCGGCGCGTGTCCCGCGCTGTCCGTTCTGCAGTATCGCATTGCCGCCAAGTGCGACGACGATGGTCTTACCCATGGCGCCAATCCGTCACAGCAATTTGTCCAGGAGGCCCATCATTTCCGTGTCGCCTTCCGCGGGAGGACGCCAGTCGATGTGCAGAACGCGAACACCCTGAGTATCGAGGTTTGTGGCAAAGTCCTTAACGCCGATATTGATAGCATGGATACCTGAACGGAGGAGATCCTGGATGCGCGGTTCGCTCATCTGCCCACCTTCCCCAATTCGATCGCAACTGCTGCGGCAAACCGGCTTGCATCGACAGCGCTTGGGAAAACTGTGACCCCGGCCTGTTCCAGCGCCTGAATCTGACGGTTAAAGCCCTGCGCATCGAGCTCAGTGCCGCAAACGGATGATAGCACAAGAAGTCGATTACCCTGGCCTTCGGCCTGCTCACGGGCCCGCTTGATTGCGGGTGCAAGGTCGCCAACTGGGTCAGCCGATGCGCTGAAGCCGAGAACGAAATCAAGCAAGAGGATAGCAGTTTCTGGGTACCGCGCTTCAGCCTCGACCCTCTGAGCGCGCAGGGTGCTGTCAATCATGGGGTGGGGACGACCTACTGTGAATACATCTGCGCCCATGTCGACAAGGGAATGCCCAACGCTCCGGTAAGGGTCAGCGAGTTTCAGCGACCGGCTTAATGGCTCATTGGAATGAACTGTGACGCCTGCCTCACGAAAGATCTGCTGGGCTTGATAGCAAAAGGTGCCGCCGGCGAAAAGCCCGCGGACGTAGCGCCTGTGCGGCCCGATCTCTGCCACTGCGCTGGATACGCTCGGATATGAGCCAGGTAACAGCGTTGGCGCCACGCCAGCCAGGCGGACCGCCTCGCTCGCTGATTCTGTGAGGTCGTGCGCGGGGTGTGGCCAATGTTCTTCGAGGCCGGACGAGCCAAGGAAGCAGGTAATCACCGGCTTCGACATGCTCGCCATACGCTGCCGGATGCGCCCCAGCGTGACCTGCCCAGGAGGCTTGGAGACAAGGACGATGACTTTTGTGTTTGGTTCGGCATCGAGGGCGTCCAGCGCTTGCATTGAGGTTACCCCGCCGACGGCGTCCGTGAGGTCGTGGCTGCCGGTGCCTATGGCGTGGGAGATGCCGGAGCCCATGCGATGGACGAGGGTGGTGATTTCCTGAAGGCCGGTACCAGATGCGCCAATGACGCCAACGGGCCCGCGGCGCACGCTGTTCGCGAAGCCGATGCCGGCGCCGCCTATGATGGCTGTTCCGCAGTCAGGGCCCATAAGCAGCACACCGCGCTCTTTGGAGAGTTGCTTCAGGGAGACTTCGTCCTCGAGCGAGACGTTGTCGCTGAAGAGAAAGACATGCAGGTTCTGTTCGAGTGCTAGCCGAGCCTCTCTCGCTGCATATTCACCGGGTACAGAGATGACTGCGAGGTTAGCGTTGGGTTCGACTCCAAGAGCGTCGGACAATGTAGTGACGGTCGTGCCAGAGTTAGGAGTTTCTTCTCGATTGAGCCACTGGTCGAGATGGTCGAGGATGGCGCGGGCGTGAGTGGAGTCGGTGGCCCGCAGCGCGACGATAACGTCGTTGGGAGCCGCTGGTCCCCTCGCTGCGCTCGCGAACCCGGCTTGAGCGAGAGCCTCGAGGTTTTTTGCGGTAGCCATTACAGCGGCCGCCTGCTCGATTCCTTCCGCAGCGCTGATGCGCTTGGCAACACGCATTAAGAAAACAGAATCGAAATACTGGTTCTGGATAATGGCGTGATCGGTGACCATAGGGGGCCGTGAGCTAAACGCCGTACTTTGAGGCGAACTTCCGCAGCGCGAGTTTGAAGCAGTCCATGGGTGGGCGCACGATGCCAGCGCCGAGATTCGGGTAGCCGGGATCCTTGTGTGCGATAGCAGTGTCGATGACCGGCAGTATGCCGGTCCGCACGACCTTACGGATATCGATACCCACAGGGGCGCCTTCGAAGTTGAGGGCGGGGATACGGAAGTCAGGGCTTGTGCCAGTCGTAATCTTCCGCATGTCGCGGCTCCACGCAAGCGCCTGTTCCGCCGTCCCGCCGACCAGGGCGAGGATACCTGGCGCGCCGCCGATGACGAAGCCTCCCCAGCCGACTGTCTCGGTAATAGCGGAATCGCCCATGTCCCGTCCCGCGTCCGCATCCGAGAAGCCAGGCATGAAAAGGCCGTCAATCTTGGGTGAGGGCGCTGTGAACCATTCGCCGGGCAGGCCAGCGACGCGGATGCCGAATTCCGTGCCGTTGCGCGCCATGGTCGTAACGATGGTGCTGTACTCCACACCCGAGCAGGGGTCTGTTGCCGCCTTGCCGCAGGCCATCGAGACACCGAGGAAAAGGAAGGGATTGTTCGCTGTCCATCGAACGGTGCTCAAAAGGGCATCTTTTGCCACACCCGCTTCTATCATCGCAGGCGTGAGCGCTCCAGAAAGAAGTGACGATGCGGCGTCAGGTCGGTTGTGCAGTTCGTCACCCATCTGCAGGGCGCGAGAGATAATCGGCTTTAACGGAAGGCCCCCTTTGATCGTTTGTAACCCTTTTGAGATCGATGGGCCCCAGACATCACGCCACATGCGGAGGCCGCCGAGGGCCTGTTCGCTGAAATCGCCGAACTGCTGCCGCGCTTCGGCGAGGCGGCAGTATGCCCGGTTCCCCGAAGCGCGGTTCTCAACCACCCAGACAGGCAAAGACTTAGTTATCGTGCCGGCCATGGGTCCTACGGCTTGATGGTGGTGATTTGGCTCGAGTTTTATAGCGCCCGCCGCGAGGAGTTCCTGCGCCTGTTGCGCAGTGGAGGCCCAGCCCTCGAACAGTGTCATCGCGATGACGGCGCCACGCTGTGCGCCGCACATGTTCTGCCAGGTGACTGGAGGTCCCGAATGGGTGACCATGCGTTCAGTGAGTCCTGGTATGACCTGTCCGGCTGGCAGTACGTCAATCAAAATAGGGTCGGCAGAGGTGACGCGCTTTACCACCTCTGCATTTGCGGCCTCGATTTTCGCTTTAATTTCCATATCTTTCCTCGTCCTGAAGATTCAGGTTAGCTTCTTGACTCATGGCAGAGCAGGAGCATACCTGCACAGAAACCCGTCAGTATGTCCCAGCCTGTCGTCCGGCCTATACGCATGAGACCTTCCGCAGCGGGCATCAATCGCTCTTCCGGCTGGGCCGTCAACACTGCGTACGCAAGGTCGTGCAGGGGGCCGGCCCCGCGCCCTTTTATGTGATCGTGGAGGAGCTCGGCACTGATGCCATTCGTTTGCTCGCGAGCTCTTGCCACCATGTCTCTTGCTGAACTGTCGTCCCATGGAAACCGGTCAGGGTAGGCGACGTGTAGCGCACGCAGGGCAAAAACCAGCCCGCCTGCGAAGTCGTCTCCTGAAGGCGTCAGCCCCGGCCCCAACCCAAGAAGGCCCGCGGCCTTCTGGAGTGTATCAGATTGGCGGTTTGACACTGAATCGATAACGCCGCGAACAGACTCACTTCCGGCAAAGAGTTCAACATCGGCGGGGGTGGCAGCGAATGTTGCCGTTGAAGAGACGTAGGCGATGGCAGGAGCGAATCCGCTTGACGGGGCTATGGGTGTGATCGCTTTGAGCAATGTCATGAAGGATGACGCTGCCATACGCGCATCGGTGGCTGACTCTGGACCTACCAACGGCGGCACCCAAACGGGCGCATGGGCCACTTCGACGCTGAAACTTGAGCCCACGGTGAGCCACCCATGATCGAGAGTAATCGTGACGTCGGGGGGCAAGCCCCTGAGGTGGCACGGCGCGATAACCGCGCGGGCGTGAATAACATTCCCTGGAGTTGTCATCCACAACAACTCTCCGGACGCGCTTTGCATGTACACAGCGTTTGGAACTGCGGCGATAACGCGCCCTTCGAATCCGGCTGTCCCCATGGCCATTTGAGCAGTCACGCCTACCATAGTCGCGGCGCTCTGGGACTCGCTCTTCACGGAAAGCGAACTCCGAGGGAGCTTTCGATGGCGGAGGCGAGAGCAAGGATGGCCCCGTCGCCGAAGGGCGCGCCGACGAGTTGCGCGCCGACAGGGAGTCCCGATGACGTTGAGCCGCATGGGACTGATAACGCGGGGAAGCCGATAAAGCTCCACGGGATGCAGTTTTCCGAAAGGATCATGATGTAGCGGTCGCTTTCTTCGAGTGATGGCGCGGTAACTTTGCTCGTGGGCAGTATAAGCGCATCGAAGTCTTGGAAGTGATGCGCCATGCGCTGGGCGAAGTCGCCGCGAAAGCGCTGAGCGGAGAGGTAGTCCACCGCCGTGACGCGGCGCGCCTCGTCGAGCTGCTCGAAGACTGGTTTGGTATAGAGGGCGTCTGTGTTGGGGAAGGCCTGATGAAAGGCCGCCGCTTCACACCTGCTCATCACCATGCCGAGCGATGTGCAAAGCCTGATGTCTTCTGCCGATGGCGTGCTGGTTTCGATCACGTGCACGCCAAGTGCCCGGAGAGCGTCAACGGACCGGTGAAAAGCGGCGAGCACGTCAGGACTTGTGCCGGAGAGGCCATGTAACGCAAGGCCAACCCGAAGCCCTCGCACATTTTTGTCGAGGTATGTGTAATAGTCGTTAGCTGGTCGCTGAACTGTATTGGGGTCCCGAGGGTCCGGGCCTTGGACGGAGTTCATCAACAGCGCAACGTCGCGCACGGTCCGGGCCATCAGACCGGTGTGATCTATGCTCCATGAGAGTGTGACCATCCCATCGGTGGAGACAAGGCCGTATGTCGGTTTATAGCCAACAACGCCACATAGGGCAGAGGGAACACGGATGGAAGCTCTCGTGTCGGTACCGAGGCTAACCAGGCTCATCCCCGTGGCGACGGCGATGGCGGACCCGCCGCTGGAACCGCCAGGGTCTCGGCTTGGGTCCCAGGGGTTGTGGCTTTGGGGTGTCGTTACACCAAGGGCGAACTCATGGGTATGTGTTTTGCCCACGAGCAGGGCTCCAGCGTCGCGCACTCGCGCGACGGCGGTGCCGTCGACGGTTGGCGTCACGCGCATCACCCGGGAACTCGCGGTGGTTGGCATACCGCGAACGTGCAGCACGTCCTTGACCGAGGCAGGGATGCCATGCAGCGGACCCCGAATACGCCCTTGGGCTCGCTCCGTGTCCAGTTCCTTGGCCTCGCGCAGTAACGCATCTTCAGGCGCCACGTAAGTGAACGCATTGAGCGCCGGGTTCCGAGCCTTGATCACGCGAAGGGTCCGGCTCATAAGTTCCACGGCGCTGAGCCGTCCGCTGGCCATTGCTTCGGCCGCGCCTGCCACCGTTCCCTCGGGAGGCACTCGCTTCGTGCCTGACGGCAGCGATGTGATCTTTTGATTTGTATCGACTGCGTAGGTCTCCAGCGAATAGGTGAAGGCGGGCCTACGCGCCATCACATCCACGCGGTATCGCTGAGCGTCTTCGAGTGCCGCCCGGAAGCTATCTCTGGCTGTCATCGCCGGATGCTCTTCAGTCCAGAGATCGCGCGGAGAAACTTCCGTGAATCTGAAACAGAGCCGAAGACGCCGCCCTGCATCTTAATCATGTTGATTGCCGCCAGATAATTGCCTTTGTCCGTTGCGCCCGTGCAATCTTCCAGCAGGAGGCATTCATAGCCACGGTCGTTCGCCTCGCGCATGGTTGTGTGGACGCACACGTCGGTGGTGATGCCAGTGAGCACGATATGGGTGACGCTGCGATTCTTGAGAACGAGGTCGAGGTCAGTGGCGGTAAATGAGCCCTTTGTCGGCTTATCGATGATTGGCTCGCCGGGAAGCGGAGCGAGCTCCTTGATGATTTCCCAGCCAGGCTCGCCTCGCACAAGGATGCGCCCGCACGGCCCCTTGTCTCCGATGCCTGCCCCGATTTGTTTCGATCGCCACAATTTGTTTGGCGGGCAGTCGGAGAGGTCAGGCTTGTGCCCCTCGCGTGTGTGGATGATCGTGAAGCCGAGTCTTCGACAGGCGTCGAGCACTGCACGCGTAGGCTTGATGCCGCTGCGCGTGTTGGCGATGTCGTAGCCCATCGTATCGACATAGCCGCCTTTTCCGCAGAAGTCGTGCTGCCAATCGATAAGCATCAGCGCAGTTGTACTGGGGAATATGTTGCCGTCGTACGGCCAAGGATACGGGTCGGCGGGCACAGTGGTGGCCATGCAACGCTCCTGGAAAAACTGCAGGGCGGCAGCAACGGTGCTGCCGCCCTGCGAACTGCTACGATTTCAGTTTACGATCCTTGTCCAACGACGCCTTCGACGTACCAGTCGACGGTGCTTACAAGGCTAGGATCGGCAACCTGGCCGGCGGCGATCTTCACATTGCCCTTGTTGTCCTTGATGGGACCCACAAAGACTTGCGTCTTGCCTGCCTTGAAGTCGGCTATCTTCGCCTCGACCAGCGCCCTCACGTCGGCTGGGACTGCGGAGCCCCAGGGAGCCAATACGACCATGTCAGTATTCAGGCTGCCGATAAGGTTCTTGGGGTTTGACTTCCAAGTTCCGGCTTCAATGGCCTGAATCTCGCGGGTGAAGAAACCTCCCCAAGTAAAGCCGATGCCACTGATCCAGCCCTTGGGAGCGTATTGCTGTACGGCGGTTGAGTGGAAGCCGACCGAGTAGATGCCGCGTTGCTCGGCGGTCTGCACAACCGCGATAGGGGAGTCGACAATCATTGTGACGACGTCGACGCCCTGATCTGCGAGCGCGTTCGTTGCTGCTGCTTGCTTGCCTGGGTCGGACCACGCGTTATTGAAGATCACGCGCATCTCTGCGTTCGGATTCACCGATCGTGCGCCCAGCGTAAAGGCATTGATAGTGTGGATGATGTTAGGGATCTGAAAACCGCCGATGAAGCCCAATTTGTTGGTCTTGGTCATCTTGCCCGCTGCCATACCAAGGGCATACGAGTACTGATCCGACGCTGCCCAGTAGGTATGGAAGTTGTCGGCTTGCTTGAAGCCCGCGGGGTGGTCGAACATCACCTCCGGGTGCTTGGCGGCGACGCCCAGCGCAGGATCCAAGTAACCAAAGCTTGCTGGAACAATGAACTTGGCCCCCTGCGAGATCATGTTCTCGATGACGCGTGCCACATCGGCATTCTCAGGGATGTTTTCGGCGGAGAGAACCTTTACGTAGGGCAGGTTCTTTTGCACGAGGGCAGCCGCTTCGGCGTGTGCCTGGTTGTACCCGGCGTCTGTCTTTGATCCGACGTGAATGATCCCCATTGTGAATGGGGCGTGCGCCGGGCCAGCGCTAGGCTCTTTATCAGAGCCCCCGCATGCAGTGACCGCCAGTATCACCGCAGCTGCCACACCGAACAACGCGAACCACTTGCTCCGCAATCGCTTCACCATACCTGCTCCTATTTCCCCGGCTGTTCAAGCCGGCTATCTTTCAAGGCATCCGACTGGACTTTTTCAGCCGGTACCCTCAAACACATCTTTCAGACCAGCGGGAACGACGCGACCCTTTACTCGACCAAAGAGCATCAAGACCACGAGGATAAGCACATATGGAATCATGTCAAGCAGGAATGGGGAGACGTTTGTTCCCCGCGCTTGTAACTGCAATTGAACGGCGACCGCTCCTCCAAAGAGCAACGCGCCCATGATCGCACGGATAGGCGACCACGCGGCGAAGATGACGAGGCCAACGGCGATAAACCCGGCGCCGGCTGTCATGCCCTCCTGCCAGGTCTTGGTGTAGGCGATCGAGAGATGCGCCCCTCCAACGCCCCCAAGCATACCGGCGACAAAGAGTGCCTGGTATTGCAGCAAACGCGGTCTGAGGCCGGCGGCAAAGGCCACCGTCTTGTCTTCGCCAACGGCTCTTACTCGCAACCCCCAGGCAGTTCGGTAAAGCAGGAACCAGACGCCTATCGCAACCGGAATCGCCAGGTAGACGAGGAAATCCTTTTCGAACAATGCGTGTCCGACCTGTGGCAGGTTTACGAGCCCCGGCATTTGGATATCCTTTAGACCGCCAATGGGCCTTCCGACATAGGATTTCCCTATGATTGCGGTAAGCCCAAGGGCAAAGAACATGAGGGTTAAGCCAGATGCAAGCTGATTCCCCCGCCGTGTCACGACTAGGTAGGCGAAAATCATGTTGAACGCCGATCCGGCGAGTGCGGCCGCCAGGATGCCAAGATAGGGGTTGCCGCTGGTCGAGGTTGTCACGAAGCCAACAACTGCACCCACAAGCATCACACCTTCGACTCCAAGGTTCACTATTCCTGACCGCTCGCCAATCACCTCGCCTAGGGTTGCATAGAGAATCGAGGTGCCGGATAGCACGGCGCTGGAAGCGACTCCAGCGACAAAAGATTCACTCATATTCCTTCAGCCTTTCTTCCTCGCCGCGCCAGGATAACGAAAAGGATCAACGCCATCAGAATGTTGACAGCCGCTCCCGGCAGATGTTGCGTGATTTGCAGCACATCGCGTCCCGATGTAATGACCGCGAGGAGAAAAGACATCACGACGATCAGCACAGGACTGTGACCTGCCATCCAGCTGACGAGGAAGCCTATATACCCATAACTGGAGGAAAACCCTGGGCTCAGGCGACCTTGGATGGCTGAGGTTTCGGCCATACCGCCGATCCCGGCGATGCCCCCGCCAATCACAAAGAGGATAATGATGTACCAGCCGATTGGAATGCCGTTCCGCTTGGCTGCCTCTTGATTACCGCCAATCGCACGCATCTCATAACCCCAACGCGTTTTGGTAAGGACGAACCAGAAGAGCGCCACCGCCCCCAGCGCGATAAACAAACCGATATGGAGCCGACTGCTGCCTAGATGCGGCAAATTCCCGGCAGCTGGATAAGGTTCGCTCTGTGGGAAGTTGGAACTCTTCGGGTCGCGCCAAACTCCGAAAACGAGATATTGGAGAAAGAACCCAGCCACCAAGTTCATCAGCAAGGTAGAAAGCACCTCGCTGAGAAGGCCCTTGGCGCGGAGGAAGCCGGAAAGGCCAGCCCAGAGGCCCCCGCCCAGGAAGCCTCCGAAGAACATAAGCGGCAGCATGATTCCCATCGGCAGTTCAGGCCATGTCAGCGGCACGAAGGCGGCAAAGACAGCCCCGACATAGAGCTGGCCCTCTCCGCCGACATTCACCATACCGATGCGCGCTGGAATCGCGACAGCCAGCGCGCAGAACATCAACGGTATCATGATGACCAGCACTTCTGTGAACCCGCGCGTGCTGCCAAACGTGGCATGCAAGACATCCCCGTACGTCGCTAAAGGGTTTTTCCCATACGCGGCAAGCAAGATAGCGAAGCCCGCTAACGAGACCACGAGCGGTGCGGCGATACGGAATATAAGGTCTCGGCGCTTTGGTGACAGGACGCCAAATGATCGAACCGCCGGTGTGCCTGCTGTCGCCATCTAGGCCACCGCTCCAGTCATCAATCGGCCGATCGCGTCTCTGGTTGTCTCTTCAGGACGGAAACTGCCGACGACACGCCCTTCACGTAACACGAGGAGGAGGTCGCTGAGCGTGAATAGCTCGTCCATATCTTCGGAGATGAGCAGCACGCCTGCGCCCCCATCACGAACGGTAACGAGCAGCTGTCGGGCAGCGACGGCGCTGGGCACGTCGAGGCCGCGTGTAGGGTAAAAGGCGACAATCAATCTATGCTGCTGCCCGAGTTCACGGGTGAGGACGATGCGCTGCAAATTGCCGCCTGAAAGCGTCTCGGCGGCAACATTCGGGTTAGGCATCTGGATTTTTGACCGCTCCTCAAACTTCTTAGCATCCTCACGAACCGCCTTCCAGTCGATTGAGAGCCCGCCCTTGCGAGCGTACCGTGCTCGATCTGCAAGGGCCATGTTTTCCGTGACCGTCATCGAGCCAACGACGCCCATCCACGATGGGTTCTCTGGAATAACGGCAAGTCCATGCCGTCGCAGGTTGCCAATCGTCCAGTGAGCGGCATCATGCCCCTCGAACCGCTTTGTTCCTTTGAACGGGAGCAGGCCGAGAATGACGTCGCCAAGCTCGCGCTGTCCGCTGCCGGAGACGCCGGCGATGCCGACGATTTCGTAGGGCCGCACTCTGAGGGAGACGTCCTGGAGGTGAAGCTCACCCTTTGCACCCGGCGTCGTCACAGAGGAGAGCTCGAGGATAGAAGTTGCGGCCTCACGGGTCTTAGAGCTGCCGCGATGCACTGCCGGAGGCTCGGAGCCAAACATCATCTCGATAACGCGATGCTCTGTGGCTTCTGCGCGCATGATTGAGTCGACCAAGGCGCCCCGGCGCATGACGCTCATTCGGTCAGCGGAAGCGAATGCTTCGCGCAGTTTATGTGTGATGAATAGAACCGCGTAACCGTCGGTTTTCAACCGGTGAAAGACCTGCATAAGATTCTCGATCTCATGCGGTGCAAGCACGCTGGTTGGCTCGTCAAATATAAGGACCCTGGCGTCGGCGAGGAGCAGTTTGATCAGCTCGACCCTTTGCTGTTCACCAATCGACAATCGCCAGATGCTGGCATGAGGGTTTATTTCCAACCCGAACTTTGCCGAGACCTTCTCGATTTCGCGTGCTATTTCCTTGTGGTCGAGGCGCGGCTTCAATTTGGGCATGAAGAGAGCGACGTTCTCCGCCACGGTGAATGCAGGGATAAGCGTGAAATTCTGGAAGACCATCCCGATGCCGAGGCGGCGGGCGTCTTGTGGAGACTTGAACACAGCTGGCTTGCCCTGGAAAAGGATCCGGCCTTCGTCGGGTTTGTAGTAACCGTACAGGACCTTCATGAGCGTGCTCTTGCCAGAGCCATTCTCGCCAAGGATGGCGTGGACCTCGCCAGCGGTGACGTCGAGGTCTACATGGTCATTGGCGAGGACTGCGGGGAACCGTTTCGTGATGCCTTTCAAGACAACGATAGGCACAGGGCTCGCCGATGGTGCGACGACTTTTGGGGAAGTGGCGCAGTTTGGGATGGAAGTCATGAAAAAGCTTGCCCGAACAATAGCACTATAGTGAATCGATGACGAAACCTACTGTTACAGTCATGTAACACCTGTCGGCGTTCAAGAAATATTTTTGAACTAGTCTAAATTCCGCTGATTGCCATAACGTTTTGCACTTCCCTCAACCGAAAGCCGGATCGTCCAGGAGGGGTCCCTCCCCGCTGGCGGGCTGGCACTTGCAGGCGGCGACTGCTAATAGTAGAATCCTCCCTTGGCTAGCAGTCATCTGTGGGGACTGCTAACACCATCTGTAATCCGTATCATCCAGTAAGGAGGTACAGCTTTGGCTCGTAAGTTGCATCCGCTCGGAGATCGTGTGGTGGTCAAGGCCATCGAACAGCAGGAGGTCAGCAAGGGTGGCATCATCCTGCCGGACACGGCGAAGGAGAAGCCCCAGGAGGGCGAGGTCGTCGCCGCAGGCCCCGGCCGCATGACGGACGATGGCAAGCGCATCGCCCTGGACCTGAAGGCGGGGGACCGCGTGATCTATTCCAAGTACGGCGGCACCGAAGTGAAGGAAGCCGGTGTCGAGTACATCATCCTGCGGGAGAGCGATATCCTGGCCAAGATCGGCTAGGCCGCCCCGCGATCATCTCAGCGCATAAGGAGTAAGGAGGCACAATGCCCGCAAAGCAGATCGCATTCGCAGAAGAGGCTCGCAGAAAGCTTATCAAGGGAGTGGACTCCCTGGCCGATACCGTCAAGGTCACCCTCGGCCCCAAGGGCCGCAACGTGATCCTGGACAAGAAGTTCGGCCCGCCCCAGGTGTGCAGCGACGGCGTCACCATCGCCAAGGAGATAGAGCTGGAGGACTCCATGGAGAACATGGGCGCCCAGCTCCTCAAGGAAGCCGCCACCAAGACCAACGATATGGCCGGCGACGGCACCACCACCGCCACCGTGCTGGCCCAGGCCATCGTCCACGAGGGTTTCAAGAACGTCACCGCCGGCGCCAACCCCATGGCCCTGAAGCGCGGCATCGAGAAGGCCGTGGACGCCATCCGCACCGAGATCAAGAAGCTGGCCACCCCCGTCTCCGGCAAGGAGCAGATCGCCCAGGTGGCCTCCCTCTCCGCCCATGACAACGAGATCGGCAGCCTCATCGCCGAGGTCATGGAGAAGGTGGGCAAGGACGGCGTCATCACCGTCGAAGAGTCCAAGGGTCTCAGGTATGAGACTGAGTTCGTGGAAGGCATGCAGTTCGATCGCGGCTATATCAGCCCCTACTTCGTGACCAACACCGAGCGCATGGTCTCCGCCATTGACGATCCCTACGTCCTCATCACGGACAAGAAGATCACCGCCGTCGCCGATATCCTGCCCATCCTGGAGAAGGTCCTCCAGGTGAGCAAGAACTTCGTCCTCATCGCCGAAGAGGTGGAGGGCGAGGCTCTGGCGACCCTGGTGGTGAACAAGCTCCGCGGCACCCTCACCTGTCTCGCCGTGAAGGCCCCCGGCTTCGGCGACCGCCGCAAGGCGATGCTCGAAGATATCGCGATCCTCACCGGCGGCACCGTCCTGAGCGAGGAGATCGGCCGCAAGATCGAGTCCGCCACGATCCAGGACCTGGGCCGCGCCCGGCGCGTCTCGGCCGATAAGGACAACACCACCATCATCGAAGGGCGCGGCGCCGACGATCAGATCAAGGCCCGCATGGCCCAGATCAAGTCCCAGATCGAGGAGACCACCTCCGACTTCGACCGTGAGAAGCTCCAGGAGCGCCTGGCCAAGATGGCCGGCGGCGTCGCCGTCATCAAGGTCGGCGCGGCGACGGAGGTCGAGCTGAAGGAGAAGAAGGCCCGCGTTGAGGACGCCCTCTCGGCGACCCGCGCGGCCGTCGAAGAAGGCATCGTCCCCGGCGGCGGCAGCACCCTCATCCGCGCCCGCACCGTGCTGGTGAAGGTGAAGGGCGATGACGTGGACGAGCAGACGGGCGTCAAGATCGTCGAGAAGGCGGTCGAAGAGCCCCTGCGCCGCATCATCTTCAACTCCGGCGGCGAAGCCTCGGTCGTCATCATGGCGATCCGCGATTCCAAGGAGAAGGACTACGGCTACGACGCCGAGAAGATGCAGTACGGCAACATGATCAAGCTCGGCATCGTGGACCCGGCAAAGGTCACCCGCGCCGCCCTTGAGAATGCGGCCAGCATCGCCTCCATGATCCTGACTACGGAGTCCATGATCACCGAGGTCAAGGAAAAGAATCCGCCTGCGCCCCCCATGCCCCCCGGCGGCGGGATGGACTACTAAGTCCGTCGGCGTTCCGATCGAGCGAAATCGGGGGCTCCCATCGGGAGCCCCCGATCATTTTCTTGACAGTCCCAGACGGCGAACGTATCATCGGGTTTGTCCCAGGTGCGCGAGTAACTCAACGGCAGAGTGTCACCTTCCCAAGGTGAAAGTTGCGGGTTCAAATCCCGTCTCGCGCTCCACTCTTCTCCCAGATGCCCATGGCCGTGGGAGGCGTTTGTCCTCGAAGAGGTGGGCTTACTTGGGAGGCAGCGCCCTCAGCCACGCGAAGGCCGGCAGCGGCCCTCCGATGAGCGGCATCGCATAGCGCACGTATCTCTCGGTGGGCAGGCCCTGCGCCCTATCGAAGAAATCGGCGGGAAGCAGGCGCTCTTTCCCGGCGACGTTGCCCACCGCTGTCACGCCCGTGACGCAGCGATAGGGCCGTTGGCGCACGCGCTCCAGCGTCACCATCACGCCGCTCTGCCCCTTCGCGGCAAGCTGCGCCGCCGCGCGCCCGGCGGCCAAGGCCTCCCTGGCGTCCACCGGCGAGACGCATTCGGCGAAGGCGCGCTGGATCGTCCCGGGGAGGTCGTAGCGCGTGCGCACTTTCAGGCGCTTGCCGATCACGCGCGAGAGGTATTTTGCGGTGCTGGGATAGTACGGATGGCCGAAGTCGTCCACGTACTCCGGCTCCCCGCTCTCTGCGAGCGGGCCTTTTGGCCCCCTGGTATTCTCGCTCACTACCGCCACGGCGTAGCCGTGCTTCGCGATGGCGCGCTCCACGGCGGCGATCAAGTCGTCTTCGACCAGCGGATGCTCCGGGATGCAGACGATATGCGGCGCGTCCCGTTCCTCGCGCTTCCCTAGGATCGAGGCGGCCGGAAGCCAGCCGGAGTTCCGTCCCATCACTTCGATGACCGTCACCGGGCGGTCCTTCCCCATCGCCTCGGCGTCCATGCCGTCGCCCATGGTGGCGAGGGCGATGAAGCGCGCCGCGCTGCCGTAGCCGGGGCAGTGGTCCGTCTCCAGGAGGTCGTTGTCCACGGTCTTCGGCGCGACGACGACGGTGAGCTCCTGGCCTTTCGCCTTCGCCGCCTTCTCCAGCGTGAGGGCGTTCTCCGCCGAGTCGTTGCCGCCGATGCCGATGAAGGCCGTGACCTTGTGGTCGCGGAAGGTCTGCAGGATCTCCTCGATGTCGTTCGCGCCGATCTTGTGCCGCGAGGTTCCCAGGGCCGAGCCTGGGGTCGCCGCGACGGCGCGAAGGGTGGCGGGCGATTGCCGCCCCAGGTCAACGAAGGCGGCGTCCAGGAGGCCCTGTGCGCCGTGGCGCGCGCCGATGATGACGGCGAAGGCGCCGCTCCGCTTCGCAGCTTCGATGATGCCGGCGAGCGTTTGATTGATGACGGCGGTGGGCCCGCCCGATTGGGTGATGAGGAGTCGGCCCGTTCTCTGTGCCATGCCCTTCTTCTCTCCCGCGGAGCTGCCGCTGTGCTAGACTGCCTGCATCCATTTTCCACCAGGTGCAGCGCGATGTCCACGCTTCCCGCGAGCCGCTCCGGCGCGCCCGCCATCGAGGTCGCCCGCGAGATCGTGCTGGAGGCGGGCGATATCTTGCGCAGGCGCGCGGCCCAGGAGCTGCGCGTCAGCGAAAAGGGGCGCGCCAACCTGGTCACCAATGCCGATGTGGAGGTGGAGAACTTCTACGCCGAGCGTCTCACGGCGGAATTCCCCGGGCACGGCATCCTGGGGGAAGAATCGGGACGGCGCGGCGGGACCGGTCCCTACACGTGGATCGTGGACCCGCTGGACGGCACGCGCAACTATGCCTTGGGCCTGCCGTATTACGCCAGCACCATAGCCCTCACCCACGGCGGCGAGATTATCCTCGGCTTCACTTACAACCCGGTCTCCAACGAGATCTTCTGGGCCGACCGTGGCAACGGCGCCTATCTCAACGAGAAGCGTATCTATGTCTCGCGGCGGAAGCGTCTGGCGCAGTGCACCGTCGGCACGGACATGGGCTATAGCGACGTCCTGGCGGGCCACGCTCTGGACCTCTTGAACCGGCTGTGGCCCGGCATGGAGGCGGTGCGCATCATGGGCTCGGCGGCGCTGGGCATCGCCTACGCGGCCTGCGGCAGGACGGACCTCTACTTCCACCACCACCTTTCGCCGTGGGACATCGCGGCGGGCATCCTCATCACCCAAGAGGCCGGCGGCGTGGTGACCGACCGGAACGGGGGTGCGATGCGCCTGGAGACGCCGCACCTCATCGCCTCGAATGCGGAGCTCCTGCAGGAGTTCCTCCGGCGGAGCGAAGGCCACCCCTGGAGGAACGGCTAGCGGCGGCTACTTCGCCCGGCGGCGCTTCACGAAGCGCTCGATGCGCACCAGGGCCTCTTCGATCTCGTGCAGCGAGACGGCGTAGCAGCACCGCACATGCCCTTCGCCCGCCTCGCCGAAGGCGGAGCCCGGGATGACGGCCACGCGCTCTTCCTTCAGCAGCGCCTCGGAGAAGGCGTTCGATCTCATGCCCGTCGCCTTGATGGACGGGAAGGCATAGAAGGCCCCCTGGGGTTCGAAGCAATCGAGGCCGATGCGGTTGAGGCCTTTCAGCAGGACGCGGCGGCGGCGGTCGTACTCGCGCACCATGTTCTCCACGAGCCTATCGTCCGTGTGTAGCGCCTGCAGCGCGGCCGTTTGGCCTGGGGTGGGCGCGCAGAGCATCGTGTACTGGTGGATCTTCACCATCGCTTCGATGATATCGTCAGGCGCCGCCGCAAACCCCACGCGCCACCCGGTCATCGCGTAGCTCTTGGAAAAGCCTCCCAGGAAGATCGTCCGCTCCTGCATCCCGGGGAGGGAGGCGAAGCAGACGTGCGAGTGGCCGCCGTAGACGAGGCGATCGTAGACCTCGTCCGAGACGACGATGAGGTTGCGGCGCTTGGCCACTTCCGCGATGGCCTCCATCTCGCGCTTGGTCATCACGGCGCCTGTGGGGTTGTTCGGATAGCTGATGATGAGGGCGCGCGTCTTCGGCGTGATCTTCGCTTCCAGGTCGGCGGGCGTCAGCTTAAAGGCGTTCGCCTGGCTCGTCGCCACGGGAACGACGACGCCCCCGGCGAGGACAACGCACGGCTTGTACGAGACATATGACGGCTCGGGGACCAGGACTTCGTCGCCGGGGTTGATGATGGCGCGCATGGCGAGGTCCACGCCTTCGCTCACGCCGACGGTGATGAGGAGCTGCGTGTGGAAGTCATAGGCCACGCCGTAGCGCGCGGCGAGGTGCTGAGCCAGCCGCTCGCGGAGCTCCAGCATGCCGTAATTGGAGGTGTAGTGCGTGTGGCCCTTTTCGATGGAGTGGATGGCCGCTTCGCTGATGGGCCAGGGCGTCGCGAAGTCCGGCTCGCCGACGCCCAGGGAGACGACGCCCTCCATGGACTGGATGAGGTCGAAAAACTTGCGTATCCCCGAGGGCGCAAGGCTTTCGACGCGGTTGGAGATGCTGTATTGGCGTGCCACTGACGTGCGGTGCCTCGTGGAATATATGCTGTTGCGCTACGGTGTGTAAGGGAGGCGGCTGCTGCGCTTGCGGCCCGTGAGGATCTCGCCGTCCTGCTTATACCGCTTGAGAAAGAAGTGCGTCACGGTGCCTTGGACGCCTTCGATGGTCGCCAGCTTTTCGCCGACGAAGCGGGAGATCTCGTAGATGTCCTTGGCGGTGACCATGACGCCGAAGTCGTAGCCGCCGGAGACCAGGAAGACCGATCGCGCCTCCGGGTGGCGAGAGATGCGCTCCGCGATGGCGTCGAAGCCGACGCCGCGCTCGGGGATGACCTTCACTTCGATGAGCGCCATCACCTGCTGCTCGCCCAGCTTCTCCCACTCCACCATCGTGCGGTACTTGATGATCGCGCCGTTCGCCTCTGCCTCGCCGATGATCTTCGAGACGTCTTTCAGCGGGATGCCCGTCCGCGAAGCGATCTCTTTGTGCGGCGTCCGCGCGTCCTGCTCAAGGATGCGGAAGATCTCGCTCTTGTCTTTCATCTCGCACCTCTCTCCTGGGGGAACGGCCTAGTTCACGGGGGCGCGCAGCTTGTGCCAGCCGGTGGTCTCTTGATAGGCGTGGGCGATGCGGAAGAGCGTTGCTTCGCTGAAGGCCGGGCCGATGAGCTGTATGCCCACGGGCAGGCCTTCGATGAATCCCGCGGGCACGGAGATGCCCGCGATGCCCGCGATGTTCACGGGGATCGTGTCCACATCGCTCAGGTACATCTTCACCGGGTCCGCCACCTTTTCCCCGAATCTGAAGGGCGGCGTCGGCGAGGTCGGCGTCACCAGGGCGTCGTACTTCGCGAACGCCTCGTCGAACTCTCGGCGGATGAGCGTGCGGACCTTCTGCGCCTTGAGGTAATAGGCGTCATAGTAGCCCGCGGAGAGGGCGTAGGCGCCGAGCATGATGCGCCGCTTCACCTCGGGGCCGAAGCCCTGCTGCCGCGTCTGCTCCATCGCGTGCCACATCGTATCGGCCTCCGCGGAGAAGCCGTATTTCACGCCGTCGTACCGGGCGAGGTTGGACGAAGCCTCGGAGGGCGCGAGGATGTAATAGACGGCGAGGGCGTAGGGCGTGCTGGGAAGCGAGACATTGTAATCAATGACCGCGCCGAGCTGGGCCAGCTGCGCCAGGGCGCGCTTCATCACGTCGCTCACATCGGCGTCTATGCCGTTGAAATATTCCTTAGGCACGCCGATGCGCATACCTTTGATATCGGTGCGCAGCGCCGTGCTGTACTCGGGGACCGGGCGGTTCACTGAGGTCGAATCGAGCGGGTCGTGGCCTGCGATGGCCTGGAGGACGGCGGCGCAATCGCGGATGTCCTTGGTGAACGGGCCGATCTGGTCCAGGGACGAAGCGAAGGCGACGAGGCCGTAGCGGCTCACCAGGCCGTAGGTGGGCTTAAGCCCCACCACGTTGCAAAAAGAGGCGGGCTGGCGGATGCTGCCGCCGGTGTCAGACCCCAGGGAGAAGAGGCATTCGCTTGCCGCCACGGCCGCCGCGGGGCCGCCGCTGCTCCCGCCAGGAACGCGGTCCAGCGCCCAGGGGTTCCGGGTGGGGAAGAAGGCCGAGTTCTCCGTTGAGGAGCCCATGGCGAACTCGTCCATGTTCCCTTTGCCCAGCAGCACCGCCCCTGCCGCCTTGAGCCGCTTCGCCACGGTGCTATCGTACGGCGCGATGAAGCGCTCCAGCATCTTTGAGGAGCATGTGGTGCGCGTGCCGGAGACGGCAAGGTTGTCCTTCAGCTGCATCGGGATGCCGGTGAGCGGGCCGATATCGCCCCTGGCGATGCGCCCATCGGCATCCTTCGCCTGCTGGAGCGCGATCTCCTCCGTCACGCTGACGAAGGACTGCACCTTGGGCTCCACGGCGGCGATGCGCGCCAGGTGCGCCTTAGTGAGCTCCAGGGAAGAGACCTGCTTCTGCTTGAGGAGGCCGTGGGCCTCGTGGATGGTGAGCGCGGTAAGGTCGTTCATGGGGAGAAAAGGGGAGCGTCAGTCTTCCAGGACGGCGCGGATGCGCAGCTGGTCTTCCTGGTGCTGGGGCGCGTTGCGCAGGACGTCCTCCCTGGGCAGGGAAGGGCGCGGCGCGTCGTTGCGGAAGATGTTACGCATCTCCACGGACTGCGCGGTGGGCGGCACCTGCTCCGTATCCAGCTTCTTCAGCACTTCGAACTGCTGCAGGATGTTGGAGAGCTGGTCCTGGAGGCGCGTGATATCGTCGTCCGTCACGGTGATGCGGCAGAGGGCGGCGATGTGGACGACTTCTTCACGGCTCAAACGCATGACAAGGTTGCTCCACAGAGGAGATGCCGGAATGCAGGCATTATAGCCTCCCCCTTCTGAAGGGGCAACGAGCCTAGCCTCCCGATATGTTGACATACTCCGGATGAAGCGCCTATAATACGGATGTCAGCGTTGCTCCAAGGCGCGAAGTGGCCTCCGGCCCACAGAGCCCAAGAGCATGGGTTTCCCACCTCCCCTTGACTCCCCAAGCTCCACTTTCGTTTAGGTTACAGGCGTGATGCCTAGGTGTTGGATAGTGCGAGCGAACTTTCCTGAAATGCGGTTCCATCCCTTCCGTGTAGCAAGGGCAAGGTAAAGCTCCCACCTCATGTCAAAATTCATCTTTGTGACCGGTGGCGTGGTGAGTTCCGTGGGGAAAGGCATCGCCGTCGCCTCCACCGGCCGGATCCTCAAGAGCCGCGGGCTCACCGTCTCCGTCCAGAAGCTGGACCCCTATCTCAATGTTGACCCTGGAACGATGTCTCCTTATCAGCACGGCGAGGTCTTTGTGACCCGGGACGGCTGCGAGACGGACCTCGACCTGGGTCACTACGAGCGCTTCATTGATGTGGAGCTGACACGGACCTCCAACGTGACCTCCGGGCAGATCTACAGCTCCGTGATCGCCAAGGAGCGCCGCGGCGAGTTCCTGGGCGGCACGATGCAGGTGGTCCCCCATGTGACGAACGAGATCAAGAAGCGGATGCTGGATGTGGCGCACGAAAGCAAGGCGGATGTCATCATCGTCGAAGTCGGCGGCACCGTGGGCGATATCGAGGGCCTGCCCTTCCTCGAGGCCATACGGCAGATGCGGAACGATGTGGGGAAGGACAACGTCCTCTACATCCACGTCACTTACCTTCCTTATATATATGCGACGGGCGAATTAAAGACCAAGCCGACCCAGCACAGCGTGAAGGAGCTCCGCGCCATCGGCATCCAGCCGGACATCATCCTGGCCCGCAGCGATTTCCCCGTGGCGGACGATATCAAGGGGAAGATCGCCCTCTTCTGCGATGTGCAGCCGCCCGCCGTCATCCCGGTGCTCACGGTGCAGAACATCTATGAAGTGCCGGTGATCTTGGAGGAGGCGGGGCTCGGGAATCTCGTCATGAGCCAGCTGCATCTCCACGCCCATGGCATGGACCTTGCCGAGTGGCGCGCGATACTGGGCCGCATGGCGGACCTCAAGGAGCCGGTGCAGGTGGCAATTGTCGGCAAGTATGTGCAATTGAAGGACTCCTATATATCGGTGCGCGAGGCCCTGCGCCATGCCGGCATCCGCCAGGACCGCGATGTGCGCGTCTCCTGGATCTCAGCGGAGGACCTGGAGCAGCAGGCGAACTGGGAAGGCGCCCTTGCCTCCGTCAACGGCATCGTGGTGCCGGGCGGCTTCGGCGGCCGCGGCATCGAAGGGATGATCCGCGCGGCCCAGTACGCCAGAGAGAAGAAGGTCCCCTACCTGGGCCTCTGCCTGGGGATGCAGATCATGGTCATCGAATATGCGCGCCACGTGCTCGGCCTGGAAGAGGCGAACTCCAGCGAGTTCGACCCGCAATCGTCCGCGCCCGTCATTGACTTCATGCCCGATCAGCGCCACCTCGACGCCAAGGGCGGCACCATGCGCCTGGGCAACTACCCCTGCCACCTGGTGCCCGGCTCCATCGCCTCCCGCGCCTACGGCAACGGCGAGGTCATCATGGAGCGCCATCGCCACCGCTACGAAGTGAACAACGTCTACCGCGATCGGCTCATCAAGGCCGGCCTCCTCCCCAGCGGCCTTTCGCCCGATGGGCGGCTCGTGGAGATCTCGGAAGTCGTGGACCACCCCTTCATGGTCGGCTCCCAGTTCCACCCGGAGTTCCGCTCCCGCCCCAACAGGCCGCACCCGCTCTTCGATGCCTTCATCTCGGTGGCGAAGAGCACGATGCGCGAAGGCGGGCAGCACGCTCTCCCGATAGACAAGGCATAGGCGGTCAGGCAGCGCATGAAACTGTATCTGGACACAGCGAACATCGAAGAGATACGCAAGGGCGCCAAGCTGGGCGTCGTCAGCGGTGTGACCACCAATCCCTCCCTCGTGGCGAAGGAAGGCAAGGGCGGCCTTGAGGAATACCGGCGCGTTGCCGTGGAGATCGGAAACATCCTTGCAGGCGCTGGCGTGAACGAGCCCTCCGTCTCGGCGGAAGTGGTGGCGGCCGATGCCGCAGGCATGATTCAGCAGGGGCGCGAGATCGCCCGGTGGAGCAAGCACATCTTTGTGAAACTGCCCAGCACCACGGCGGGCTTCGAAGCCACGGCCGCCCTCTCGCGCGAAGGCGTGCGTGTCAACCAGACCCTCTGCTTCTCGGTGAACCAGGCGATCCTGGCGGCCCTCGCGGGCGCGGCCTACGTGAGCCCCTTCATCGGGCGCCTGGATGACATCAGCGAAGACGGCATCGCCCTGGTGCGGGACATCTGCGAAGTCTACAAGTCTCAGGGCCACAAGACGCTTGTCCTGGCGGCGAGCATCCGCCATCCCCTGCACGTGGTGCAGGCGGCGAAGGCAGGCGCGCACATCGCCTCGGTCCCGCACAAGGTGCTCGAGCAGATGATCGCGCACCCCCTCACGGATATCGGCATGGCGCGGTTCATGGCCGATTGGGAAAAGGTCTCGAAACCGCAGGCGCGATAAGACACATACGAAGGAAGACTCCAGAGAGACGAAACACCGACAATAATCGGCGAACGGGGCCCTGCAGGACATCCCTGCGCACAGGGGCCGCGCCGCCGTCAACCATCGAGCACACATTTCCCGCCTGACACCACGAATCATCGCAGGCGCGGCAGAGAGGCAGCACATGACTACGGACGAACAGACCCCATCACCCATCGAGAACCAGCAGGAGCAGGCCCAGACCCCGCGGGACATCCCGCGCGAGGCGCCGCCTGCGCCGCAGAACGGCAACGGCCCCGCGCCGGTGCACGCGCCGCCCCGGGAGCGGGAGATGCGCCCGCCCCAGCAGCAGCACCAGGGCGATCGCAACCACCGCCATTACGATGAGCCGCGCCGCCAGCACCAGGGCAATCACGGCCATCAGGGCCCGCCGCGCCATCAGCAACAGCACCATCAGCAACACCAGTACCAGGACCAGCCTAATCAGCAGGAGCCGCGCCGTCCCACCGAGATGTCGCAGATGCTGCAGACGCTGGAGGCCAAGAGCCAAGAAGAGCTTGGGGAGCTCGCCAAAGAGCTCGGCGTCCCCAGCTACCAGAGCTTGAATAAGCTCCAGCTCATCCAGGCGCTGGTGCAGATGCGCTCGCGCTCCCAGGGCCTGCACCTCGCCACGGGCATCCTGGAAATCATGGGCGATGGCTATGGCTTCCTCCGCTATAACGGCGTGCGCCCCAGCCCCGGCGATGTCTACGTCTCCCCCTCCCAGATCCGCCGCTTCGCCCTTCGCATGGGCGATTTCGTCGTCGGCCAGGTGCGCCCGCCCAAAGACGGCGAGAAGTACTACGGCCTCCTGCGCGTTGAGGCCATCAACAACCAGGACCCCGAGGTCGCCAAGGCCCGCCCCGTCTTTGAGCAGCTCACGCCCATCTTTCCTAATAAGATGATCAAGTTGGAGATCGGCCCCAAGAACCTCTCCAACCGACTCATTGACCTCGTCTCCCCCATCGGCCGCGGCCAGCGCGGCCTCATCGTCGCGCCGCCCAAGGCCGGCAAGACCATCCTCCTCAAGAACATCGCCGCGGGCGTCACCGCCAACAACCCGGACATCGTCCTCATGGTCGCCCTCGTCGGCGAGCGCCCCGAGGAGGTCACGGACATGGAGCGCTCCGTGAAGGGCGAGGTCTACAGCTCAACCTTCGATGAGCCCGTGGAAGACCACACCCGCGTGGCGGAGTTGGTCCTTGACCGCGCCAAGCGCCTGGCTGAGACCGGCAAGGATGTCGTCATCCTCCTAGATAGCATCACGCGCCTCACCCGCGCCTACAACCTGGCCGTGCCCAGCAGCGGCCGCACCCTCTCCGGCGGCATGGACCCCGTGGCCCTCTACCCGCCCAAGAAGTTCTTCGGCGCGGCGCGCAACCTGGAGCAGGGCGGCAGCCTCACCGTCATCGCCACCTGTCTCGTGGACACCGGCTCCCGCATGGACGACGTCATCTACGAAGAGTTCAAGGGCACCGGCAACATGGAGCTCCACCTGGACCGCAAGCTCTCCGAGAAGCGCATCTACCCGGCGATCGACATCCAGCGCAGCGGGACCCGCCGCGAAGAGCTGCTCCTGGACGAGACGACCCTTCGCCAGGTTTGGCTCCTGCGCCGCATCGTCGCCATGATCGGCTCCGACGCCAACAACAGCACGGAGGCCACCGAGCGCGTCATCGAGCGCCTGCAGAAAAAGCCCACCAACACCGAGTTCCTGGCCTCCCTTAGCAAGGGAGATGTGTAGGGGGCGTGGGTTGCGCCCCGAGAGAGCAATGCTCGCCACAGGCGAAAATCGTTTCATGTAAATTGTTGCGATAATCAATTTCATGGGAAAGATTCTCCTTGCCGTCTTGGTTGCCGTGCTGGTCGTTGGTGCATGTGACTCGGAGGATGAAGCGACGGCGCCGCCGGTGCCAACAGCCGCTCCCACCGTAACCTCAGCGCCTTTGCCCACCGCCACCAGGCCGCCGACTTTGCCTCCGGCCACCGCAACGACGGCTCCAACCGCCACACCGATCCCTCCCACTGCTACAGCGGTTCCCACTGCTACGCCCGTCCCTCAACCCACCTCGACGCCAGCCCCTACAGCCACGCCCACACCGGCGCCGACTCCTACCAGAGCCCCCACATCAACGCCCTTGCCCACGAACACGCCCATACCGCCCACCCCAACAGTGACGCCGACGCCAGCCCCTACGGCCACGCCCACACCGACGCCGCTGCCCACTGCAACACCCATTCCGACCCCCGTTCCGTTCACAGGGTATGGTCCTGTCAGCGGAAGCATTCCGCATCAACCGAACAACAGCACACCGGAGCTCTATTCAAGCGACGTTTCCGTTACCGACTTCACCGTTAGCGTCACCTTGGTCAATCCGTATGATCACTTCGCACAGCTCTTTGATATAGGCTTTCGCTTTAGGGATGACGGCGGCAACTACCACACCGTCTCAGTAGGAAGCAGCGGCCAGTGGGTGCATGATGTCAAGATCGGTACAGTGACAAGACGCGCGCAACAGGGGACGACCTCCCGCATGCTTCAGACGGGCGGCGTGAGAAACTTCATCTCACTCGATGTGCGCGGCTCTGTGGGAATCCTCCGAGTGAATGAAGCGGTTACTGCGCAGTTGAATCTGGCCGAAATCACAGGCCCCGGCAGTGTCTCTTTAGTGATCGGCATATTGACCGGCAGCGAGCGCGCCCTGGCAACTACAGCTTTCGAAAATTTCCGAATCGCACCGTGAGTGAATCACCATCGGGTGGTTCCTTATTACCCCGGATATCCTCGTCCGGTAGCCAGCCCTAACTTTTTCGGCCCCCGAGCGTTTCCATATGTGGACCGCTTCGGTGGAGAAGGCCATATCGCGCTGACCTTGACATAGCGCATGGTTGCCAGTAGAATGGTTTTGTACTAGGTTCAAAAGCGGTTCGGAGATCCTGGGCAGTGTTCCTGGGGATATCGGGAAGGCAAGGCATGCATCCTCGCGACTTCCGATTGAACGGGTTTGACACTTGTGATAGGATTTACGAGGCCTTGCGGAAGCAGGGCCGCTACCTTTTGTGTTGAGAACTACTCCCAGCGGAGACAGTTCTAGAGACCAAAAGTCACTTCAGATGACAGGAGGTGCAACAGGTTCAGATAAGAGAAGGGCTGCCAGCCCAAGAGTTCCGTATCAGGTGCTCAGGATGGGTTCGATATAAAGCGGGACTTATCCCATAGCTTCACCCCAACTGAGCGACAAGTTCGAAAGGAGAAAGGTTTACGTGAGAAAGACAAACATAGCGTTTCGACTCTTCATGGTTGTGGCCATGGTCGCCGGCGCCATCGGGACACTTATCCCGGTGGGCAAGGCTGCGGCCATCACGACCGTTGCCGTAACCGCAACACCAAGCGTTGCGGGTGCGCAGGCTGAATACATCATCACCTTTGTGCATACAGCAGCGGGTCCGGTTGGTTCGACGATTACGCTCACGTTCCCGACAGGGACCACGCTGCCTTCAACCATCGCCAAGACCTCTTGGTTCCTGGGCCAGGGCGCCAATGTCGCGGCGGCGACTGCCGCCAAGACCGCGCCTGTGGCGGCAGACCCTGACATCGTTGTTGACACGACGAACAGGACCGTCCAGGTCCCCGTCATTGCTGGGCAAGCAATTACGGCTGGCAACACTGCTTTGATTCAGATCGCTCAGACGGCCGGCATCCGGAACCGGACGACCACCAGCATCGCCTCCTCGTTCTCGGTTGCCTCCTCGGTCGGTGGCGAAGTCACGGCAACAGGCAACCTCACAACGCTCGCAGGCGCCTGCAACGTTGCAGGCGGCTTCCTGCGCCAGACCGTCTACTCGCCCTCGACGACGACCCAGGGCGGCTCGGTTTCCGTGACAGGCGCTGGTTTCACGCCTGGACAGAACGTCACGTTGAGCAGCACCGGCGCAGTTTCTGGTTCGGCCGTTGCCGGCACTGACGGCAGTGTGGCGATCACCGCCACGCGCTCCGGCCTTGCTGGCACCGCTCCAACCCTCACTGACGGCGCTGGTCTCGCCTGCGCCTCCGCTGCAGCGGTTGGTTTGCTCCCAGACCTGACGGTCATCGCAGGTGGTACTCCGAACTTGACTGACACGATCACGATTGACGGCCGCAACTTCGCTGTCGGCTCCGTAATGGCCATCGGCACTGCGGCCGGCGTCGGCATCGGCCCTGGCGCCAGATTCGCGGGTGTCGCTCAGGCCGCCGCCAACTGGGTCTCTGCCGTCGGCCTCGGCGTTGACGGGCTTCTGGGCACCGCAGACGACACCACAATCGCTCTTACCGACCGGGATACGGACGGTGCAGTGGATGACTTCCGCATTACCATCCGCGCTCCTAGCTCCGGTGCTCTCGCCACTGCCCCCACGAGCGGTGTCACGACTATCACCATGCAGACCAGAACGGCTGGCGTTGACGCTTTGATGAACACGGCTGATGACGTCACGGGTGGCACAGCCACTACGACCGTCACGGTTAACGCCCGCACAGTCACCTTGTCTCCGAACACTGGTCCTGTTGGCACGCAGGTCACTGTTACTGGCACTGGCTTCCCCAAGAGCCAGGCCGCTGCTGGGACGCAGGTCATCGGTATCGCTACCGGTGGCGCCGCGGCTACGCCCAATGGCAACATCCCGACCGATACGTTGGGCGCCTTCACGATCCTTTGGCCGATTCCGGATGCTGCAGCTGCCGGCGCACGCACAGTCACGGTTACGATCCCCTCGACCGCTGGTGATGCCGGCGCAGTTACCGGCTTCTCTTCGTTCACGGTGACGGCTGCTGCGGCCTCCATCGCGATCACGCCGAACACCGGTCCTCGCGGCACTACAGTCTCGATCTCCGGCTCCAACTACGTCGCTGCTGCCGGCGCGACTGCTCCTCCCGCGACTCCTGCCATCGTAGCTGCCGCGCTGACCATCGGCGGCATCCCCTTCGGCGGCGCCGCGGCCATCAACAGCAACGCCGACGGCACGCTCGTTGCGGCTACCCGCACAATCCCCGCAGGCGCTGCCTACGGCGCGAACACGGTCGTCGGCACCTCCGGCACCGCTTCGCCGACGACGTCCTTCACGGTCACGCAGCCCACGATCGCCATCGGCACAACCTCCGGCACGATCGGCACGACGATCAACTTCACCGGCGCCGGCTGGGTCCCCAATGGTGTCGTCACCATCAGGCAAGTCGGCGTCGGCGCCGTTGGCGTTGCCAGCGCGAACGCGGCTGGCGCGATCAACGCCTCCTTGACCGTTCCGGCGACGGCCTTCGTCGCCGGCGGTGCTGGCGGCGACATCAACTTCGTGGCTGATGACACCACGGGCAATTCGACGCGTGCTGTGACCTTCGCGCTCTCGGCTGCTGCGGCGACGGTTACGGCATCGGTGGCGAGCGGCGGCAGCATCACCGTGACCGGCACGGGCTTCCAGCCCGGCTTCGCCGTGGCCCTGACCTTCGATGGCGCGGCCTTCCCGCTGGCGACGCCTGCCTTCACGAACAGCGTTGGCGGCTTCACGGCCACCATCGTCGCTCCCGAGCTCCCCGGCCTCCACACCATCGCCGCCACGGTGAACGCCGTTACCCGCGCGGGTAACGTCACCATCACCGCTGCCGCAAGCGGCGCTGGCGTCCCGGTCGCCACGGCCTCGGCCCTGGCGGTCTTCCCCACCGGCAGACTGCAGATTGCGAACGTCGCCAACGCAGCGGGCACGGCCTTCACGGCCTTCGTTCCCGGCCTGCCCGGCAACGCCGTGACCCAGATCCAGCCGAACTCCGTGATCATCCTCACGGTGAACGCTGACACGACGGTCATCGTCAGCGGCGTGAGCTTCGCGCTCACGGCCAATACGCCGCGCTTCATCCCCGTCGGCAACAACGTGACGATCACGACCCAGTAAGCGACCCTACACTTTCAGAGGCTGCCCCGGTGACGAGCCGGGGCAGCCCTGAAAGAAACATGGCATAGAGCCAGAGAAAGAGGCAGAGACATGACCAAGCTTCGGATAGCGAGCGTTCTGGTGGCCGCCATCATGGCCATCGGACTCATCGCATTCCCATCGGTCGCGTCCGCCCAAGGGGTCACAGTCGTCACTGGTAACGTTACGATTGACGGCAACCCTGCGCCTGCAGGCACCACCGTCCGCGTCCTTAACGGGACCACGGCCGTTGGTACAAGCACGACTGGCGCGAGTGGGGCAAGCGCGAACCAATACAGAATAGACATCACAGCTTCGGATGCACTCAATGGCAAAACACTGAGCGTCGTCGCCGTCATCGGCGGGCAAGATTCGCCCACCACCGGCGCGCCGACCTTCACCTTTGCCGCCAACCGCGTCTTCACGGTGAACGTGGCCGCCCAGACGCCCCCGCCGCCCGCTGCAGCGTCCCTGACGCTCGGCTCGTCGCAGGGCATCAGCGGCTCCGCCGTGAACGTCCGCGGTGCAAACTTCTTCGGCAACAGCGTTGTGACCATCACGGTCGGCGCCCAGACCGTTACGCGCACGGCGGCCACCTCCGCTACCGGCGCCTTTGATACGACGATTGCCGTATCCGGCTCCGTCGGCGCGGTGACCATCACGGCCATTGATGCTCGCAACCGCACTGCCCAGGCAACCTTCACTGTGGCCCAGACGCAGGGCATCCCTGGCGCTACAGGCGCCGCTGGTCCTCAGGGTCCCGCTGGTCCCGCCGGCGCTGCCGGCGCCGCTGGCCCTGCCGGCCCTGCCGGCCCTGCCGGCGCCGCTGGCGCCGCTGGTGCTCGCGGTCCCGCCGGTGAGAACGGCGCTGACGGTGAGGACGCCTCGTCCGCACTGGGCGTCGTCGCCCTCATCCTCTCCATCGTTGCCATCGCCGGTGTCGGCTTCGGCATGATGCGTGGCGGGATGAAGAAGAAGGAAGGCAAGATGTAAGCTGTTCGGCGCAAGCTGAACGCTTTGAAAGGCCCCCTGAGCAATCAGGGGGCCTTTCTTTTTCTTTCCTGTATGGCAGTGTCTCCAAGCCTTTGACATTCCCGGAGCACGCACCTCTCGCTTCTTGGGAAACTCGTGACCGAAATTGTCCCCGGCCGATTCAGTGCGTTCAGTGTTTTCAGTGGATAGACAGGCCCTCTTACCATTTTTGCGCGATGTGGCATAATAGGCGAATGTAGGAGGAATTCATGAAATCTATTACTGGTATCCGTTTCGCTCTATTCCTTGTTCTTCTGCTCGTCCTCGCCCTGCCTGCAACGGCCCTTGCCCAGGGCGGTGTCACCGTCGTCACCGGCAACGTGACGCTGGATGGCGCGCCCGCCCCCGCGGGGACCTCCGTCCGCATCTCCCGGGGCGCGACGGTAGTGATAACGGTGCAGACCGGCGCCGCTTCAGGCTCCACCTCCGATTTCTACCGGGCCGATATCACCGCATCCGGCGACCTGGAGGGCCAGGTCTTGACCGTGCAGGTGGTGGTGAACGGCGTTGCCTCCCCTGCGACGGGCGCGCCCACCTTCACCTTCGCCGGGAACCGCGTGTTCACCGTGAACGTCACCGTCACCAGCGCGCCTCCGCCTCCCGCCGCTCCCGCGGCGATCACATTGACACCCTCCACCGGTGTTGTGGCCACGGTGAGCGGGCAGAACTTCACCGCGAACTCCCTGGTGACCGTGCGCGCCGGGACAACGACCCTGGCGGTGGAGACGACGAATGCCACCGGCGCCTTCTTCGCGGCCATCGCCGCCCCTTCGCTCACCCCTGGCGCCATCACCATCACCGCCACGGATGCGGCGAATAGATCCGCCGGAGCGCAGTTGACCGTCCCGAATCTCACGGGCCCTGCCGGCCCTGCAGGCGCGGCGGGCGCAGCAGG
>VGPF01000027.1 GCA_016875535.1 Chloroflexota bacterium | reverse complement strand
TGAGCCGCTTCGCTTGATCGATGCGCAGGCCGCCGTACTCCCGTCGCCACCGATAGAAGGTCTGGTCGGTTACCCCAAGGACCTTGCACACCTGGGCCACGGTCTCTCCCCTGGCCAGGCGCACCTCCGCTTCCCGGAGCTTGTTGATGATCTCCTCTGCCGCAAACCGTTTCCTTGGCATCGCTGCCTCCCTTTCCGTCCAGGCATTTTCCCACTTTGCGCCTGGTCTAGTTTTTGGGGGGCAGGTCATGTGGATCACCGGCCACGCTATCGGTGCGTTCGTCCGTCTCTCTTTCCGTGATTCCGGGCTCGGTATCCGAGAGGAGCACCTGGCGGAGATTTTCGAACCGTTTTTCACGACGAAAGAGCCCTCCACGGGCTCGGGTTTGGGGCTGAGTATCAGCCAGCGGATCGTCTCGGGGCATGGCGGCAGGCTGTACGCGGTAAGCGAAGCCGGCAAGGGGGCAACCTTCGTCGTGGAGCTACCTATCACAGACGCACACTCGAGTGCGCCACTGCATTAAGGAAAGGACGAGATGTCGCGCTTTGCCCTGTGCATGGTCCTGGTGTGGATCCTCTTTGCCACCACCGCGATCTTTGCCATGGATACCGCCCGTGACGGCATCCTTCTTTCGCCGGACGGCACAGAGCTGGGGAGTGCCTCCGTACGGCGCTGGGAGATAGATGCGACTGGGGGCATCGCGGCGGCAACGATTGAATGGGTGGCGTGGACTCAAGCAGAGTATGAAGTTGCGGTGGCCCTGCGCAACGCCGAGCGGCATCTTGTCAGTTGCGGGCTGACGCGAACGCCGCTGCAAGAGCAGGGGACCTACAATACGGTCGTCCCGTTCCTGGGCAAGCCGGTGGACGCAAGTGTCATTGCCTCCAGCGCCGTAACGGTCCGCGTGGCGGAGGAAGGTTAGTGCGAAAACGTGGGAGACGAGTCAGCTTCATGGGAAACATACATGCCAGCCATCAAGTCGCCTCAGGGCCCTTGGTGTACCATCACTTCTGTGGGAAAACGGAAGGCCCATCCCAGCATGGCAACGTGGGAGGGAAGAGCATAGGCCAACCGTTTGCCGGGAAAACGCCGGCTGGGGCTCGCTTCATTCCCATGCCGGGGCGTGAAGCTCTGGCAATGCATTGCGACCGGGTGTAAAGATCGTGACTGCATCGCCGCCGCCAAAGATCTTGATTGTGGATGACGAGGGAGACATGCGCGATCTCCTCCGCGCCACGCTGGCGCGCGCCAGCTGCACATTGCTCTTTGCCAGGAGCGGCCAGGAGGCTCTGGCCATGGCCAGGAAGGAACGCCCTGCGGTCATCCTTCTGGACGTGGTGATGCCGGACATGCTTGGCTGGGAGGTCTTGCGTGAGGTGAAGGCCGATCCGGCAACGCGGCCCGCCCGTGTGTTGATGCTGACGGGGCTTGCTCGGAAGGCGGTCTTTCGGGTCGCCTTTGACTTGGGCGCTGACGGTTTCCTTGCGAAGCCATTCACCCCAACAGAGGCGTATCAGCGGGTGCAGGACTTGCTCCGGCTTGCGGCCAAGACGGCATCGGCCGCCGAGCTCACCCCCGAGCAAGAGAACGCCTTTTCAGGGCTGTTCGATAAGCAGTGATCACAGCATCCGCTGAAGGTAGAGGGCATCCAGCCATTTGCCGAACTTGAAACCGGCTTCCCGTAGGAGGCCGGCATGCAGGAAGCCGAATTTCTTGTGCAAGGCCATGCTTGCAGGCTGCTCTGAATCAACCGCTGCGATGATGGTGTGATGGCCTAGCCCTTTCGCCCGCTCCACCATATCGCGCATCAATGCGCTGCCGATCCCCCTGCCGTGTAGCCCTTCCTGCACATAGACAGAGTCTTCCACCGTTCGGCTATAGGCCTCCCGAGGGTGGAACTTGGAGAGCGAGCCCCAGCCGACGACGTTGCCTCCAAGCTCGGCGATGGTGACCGGGTGCTTGGGCCCGTGCATGCTGAACCAAGCGGCGCGTCCTGCCGCAGTCTCCGGCTCCGTCTGATAGGTGCAGGTCGAGTTGAGAACGTAGTAGTTGTAGATATCGTTGATTTTTGCAAGGTCACTTTCCTTCGCAAGGCGGATCGTAATTGCTTCCATCGTGGTGCTTTCTGCGCTTTGATGCGGGCGGCTAGTCTAGCAAGGCATCTGAAGAGCCTCAAATCGCGTCACGCGTATGATCAGCCCTAACTCGGGTCGTTCGGCTGCGTTCCTCCGTACAGAAGAAGGCGGCCCAAAAGTCGCAGTTTTCTGTATACTCTACATAAGACACGATCCGGCTTCTTGTGACCTCGGAGTCCGGGTGCTACTATTACTATATAAGAAAGTTTTGAACTGAGTCCAATATGGCGCAGCAGTACGAATCGCTGTCCGCCCTTCATCAGTCGTGCCTCTCTTGCACCGCTTGCGAGCTCTCCAAGCAGCGTACCCGCGTTGTCCCCGGCGAGGGCAGCGAGAAGGCCCAAGTAATGTTCATCGGCGAGGGACCGGGCTACAACGAGGACCAGCAGGGACGCCCCTTTGTGGGCCAAGCAGGAAAGTTGCTTGACGAACTGATCGCCTCCATCGGGATGAAGCGGTCGGACGTCTTTATCGCCAATGTCGTCAAATGCAGGCCGCCCGGAAATCGCGACCCCTTGCCGGCCGAGATTACCGCCTGCTCGGACTGGCTCAACGAGCAGATACGGCTTATCAGTCCCAAAGTCATCGTGACGCTGGGGCGGTACTCCATGGCGAAGTTTTTCCCTGGTGACTCCATCAGCAAGGTCCACGGTTCGCCGCGCAAGATCGGCGGTGTGGTTGTTCTGCCGGTCCACCATCCGGCGGCGGCGCTTTACCAGCAGAGCTTGAAGCAGACCCTGCAGAGTGACTTCAAAAAGATCCCCCAAATCCTGAAGGAAGCGGCAAAAGTGGAAGAGGCTAAGACGGAGCCGAAACAACTGGGCCTTTTCTAGGCCATGAGCGAGTGTGCATGAGTAAAGAGAAACTGCGAGTCATACCCTTAGGCGGCCTGGGCGAGATAGGCAAGAACATGATGCTCCTTGAATACGGGGATGACATCATCGCCGTAGACGCAGGCGTCATGTTCCCTGACGAGGAGATGCTGGGGGTGGACCTTGTCATCCCCGACATGACCTACCTTCGGGAAAAGGCCGAAAAGTTCCGCGGCATCGCCGTCACCCACGGACACGAGGACCACATCGGCGCGCTGCCCTACGTCCTCGGCGAGTTCGAGGCCCCGGTCTATGCCTCCCGCCTTACCCACGGGCTCATCAGAGTGAAGCTCCGGGAGAGCAAGGGCCTCAAGGATGCGCCCATCGAGGAGATACGGCCTGGCGAGCGCATCCGCATGGGCAAGTTCGATGTGGAGTTCTTCCGCGTGTGCCACAGCATCCCGGACGCGATGGGCGTGGCCATCCGCACGCCTGTGGGAACCGTTATCCACACCGGCGATTTCAAGTTCGACCACACGCCGGTGGACGGCCGCGCCTCCGACCTGGCGAAGCTGGCCTCCTTCGGCAGCGAGGGTGTGGCGCTCTTGATGTCAGACTCCACCTACGCCGAAGTCCAGGGTTTCACGCCCTCAGAGCAGCTGGTGGGCGAGACGATGCTGCGCGTGATCGGCCAGGCTGAGGGGCGCGTTATCGTCGCCACCTTCGCCTCCCTGATCTCACGCGTTCAGCAGATAGCGGAGGCGGCCATCAAGCACAACCGGCGCATCGCCATCGTGGGGCGCAGCATGGTGGAGAACGTGCAGATGGCGCTCAAGCTCGGCTACTTGAAGTTCCCGGAAGGGACGCTGGCGCGCATTGATGAAGTGGAGATGCTGCCGCCTAACCGGGTGGTCATCATCACCACCGGCGCCCAGGGCGAGCCGACCTCCGCGCTCGTGCGCATGGCGAATGAGGACCATCGCGAAGTAGCGCTGCGGGAGGGCGATACGGTCATCATCTCCGCCACGCCCATCCCCGGCAACGAGACCCTTGTTCACAAAACGGTGGATAACCTCCTGCGCCTTGGCGTGAAGGTCATCAATGACCGGATGGACACTGTCCACGTCCATGGCCACGCCGCGCAGGAAGAGCTCAAGACGATGATCAGCCTCACCAAGCCGAAGCACTTTGTTCCGATCCATGGGGAGTACCGCCACCTTGTGGCCCATGCGGCCATCGCCAAGTCTCTGGGCATCAGCGAGAAGAGAACGTTCATCATGGAAGATGGCGATGTTCTGGAGCTTGACCATGAACACGCCCATCGCCATGGGCGTGTTCAGTCCGGGCCTATCTACGTGGACGGCCTTGGGCGATGGGAAACTGAGAGCGTGGTCCTTCGGGACAGGCGGATGCTCTCCAAGGATGGCATCGTCGTCGTCTTCCTCGTTGTAGACAGCCGCACCTCGCGGCCTGTCCGCAAGCCTGAGATCGTCTCGTACGGCTTTCTTGAGGAAGAAGAGAGCCAGGTGCTGACCCAGGCGAAGGGCCTGATCATTGAGACCCTAAGCCATGATATGGGCCAGGTGGAGATTCCCTTTGTCCAGACCAAGGTCAAAGAGGCCTTGGGCCAGTTCTTCTACAAGGCGACAAAGCGTCGCCCGATGATCATCCCGGTGGCGATGGGGCTATAGCGGAGGCGCGCCGTGGCAAGAACAAGCGGACCTTTAGGAGCAATCAAGAGTTTCGCCGCCTCTCCGGGCGGCGCTATCAAGAGCCTCTTTACCGTCTCCGTTTGGCACGAGATGCTCGCCGGGCTCCTCCTCATCGGCTTTGGCGCGCTCCTTTATTTCACCCACGCCACCTGGTGGCGGAATATCGGCTTCGGCAGCCTCATCGCCGTTCCCTTTGCGATCGTCTTTATCGCCGCGTTCTCCGGGCGGCCCATGTCCGTTATCCGCAGGTGGAACCTGTGGATAGGCGCGGCGCTGATCGCCATGATGTTGTGGGGCGCACTGTGCTTCTTCTTTACCGGCGCCGGCGCGCTGGCGGAGGCGAGCGTGGGTGGCTACATGGGCGGCCATATCCTTGGCGCGCCCCATGTCGGCGGCGGTTTCCGCGTCGCCTTTCTTGGGATACTCGGGTTGATCTTCATCGCGCCGTCGCAGGCCGCGTGGGCGGTCGCTAGGGCCTCGGTGGCGATGGGGTGGCTTACCCATCACGGCGCGCGGTATCTCTTCATCGGCATCAAGAAGGCGTGGGGCAAGTTCGTCTTTGCCACCATCTGGACCGGCGATGCGCTCAAAGGTTGGCTGGACCGCCGCCGCGGGATCGCCGTTCCCGAGAGCTTGGCCCAAGCGCCTTCCGGAGATGGGGTCGCAGCCGCTCCCACGGAAGGGACGGAGAAGCAGGCGACGGTCGAGGCCGCGGAGCAGAAGGCCAAAGAGGCAAAGCCTCCCAAGCAGAAGAAGCAGAAACTGTCTGCAAGCGGCGAACTGATGGAGGACGGCAAAGACTATCTGGAGAAACAGGCTGACAACGGCGGCTGGCGGCTCCCCTCGATCAAGGTTTTGGAGCACGTCGCCTCCTCTTCGCCAAGCGATTCCGATAATAAGTCGCGCGCCGCCGCCATCGAAGAGGCCATAGCCAGCCACGGCATAGAGGCCAAGGTGGTGGAGATCAGCCCCGGCCCGGCCGTCACGCAGTTCGGCCTGGAGCCCGGCTGGATCCGGAAGTATAAGGAAGTGCGCCTACGCGATGAAGACGGCAAACTGATGGTGGATGAGGATGGCGAGCCTGTGGTGAAGCGCGAAGAGACCTCCAAGGTGCGCGTGAAGGTTGACGCCATCGCAGGCCTTGATAAGGACCTTGCTCTGGCCCTCGCCACGCCTAGCCTCCGCATCGAGGCGCCGATCCCCGGCAAGGCGCTGGTCGGTATCGAAGTGCCGAACTCGAAGTCGGAAGTCGTCGGCTTCCGCTCCATATTGGAGTCGGCCGCCTTTCAGAAGATGCGTGCCAAGAGCAAGCTCGCTATCGCCCTGGGCAAGGGTACCGGCGGCGAGCCTGTTGTGGCTGACCTGGCGAAGATGCCGCACGTCCTTGTTGCAGGCGCCACCGGCTCCGGCAAGAGCGTCTGCATGAACGCGACTATCGCGTCCATCCTCATGTACGCCACGCCGAAGGATGTCCGCTTCCTGATGGTGGACCCCAAGCGCGTAGAGCTGACGCCCTATAACAGCATCCCGCACCTTGTCACTCCGGTCATCGTGGACGTAGACCAGGTCGTCAGCGCGCTGAAGTGGGCGCTCTGGGAGATGAGCGAGCGCTATAAGAAGCTGGCGGCTGTAGGCGTTCGCAATATCGAGGCCTACAACAGGAGCAAGCAGGTGGCGGAGCCGATGCCCTTCCTGGTCATCTGCATAGACGAATTGGCCGATCTGATGATGACGGCGCCTATGGATGTGGAGCACGCGCTCACCCGCTTGGCCCAGCTTGGCCGCGCCACCGGCATCCACCTCATCGTCGCCACCCAGCGCCCCTCAGTGAACGTGGTCACGGGCCTCATCAAGGCCAACTTCCCCACGCGCATCGCCTTCGCCGTCTCCTCCCAGGTGGACTCGCGCACAATCCTCGATGCCGTCGGCGCGGAGAAGCTCCTGGGCAAGGGCGATATGCTCTACCAGCCCCAGGATGCCCAGAAGCCGGCGCGCGTCCAGGGAGTCTTTGTCTCTGATCGCGAGATCGAGAAGATCGTCCACGCCTGGAACAGCCAGGATGACGTGCCTCGCCCGCCCGATCTCTTCAAGGATGTCACCCAAATGGCCAATTCGCCCAATGCCCAAGGCTCCATCGCCCAGCATTTGGATGAGGACGAAGGCGACGATGAAGAGGAGGGCTACAACGGCCTCAACAATGCCAGCCCGCCGCCTCCGCCTTCAAAGACCGTGCCCGTGCAAGCATCGCCAGGACCCGGAGCCGTCGCGTCCGGCGAAGACCTGCTTCTCGCCAAGGCTCGGGCCATCGCCGGCCAAGGGACGCGCGTCTCCCCTTCGCTCTTACAAAAACGGCTCCAGGTGGGCTATACTAAAGCCAAGCGTCTGGTGGAGCAGCTCGAGCGTGAAGGCTACGCAGTCGCAACTGAAGAAGTGGCGTAGCGAGGGCGGCTTCCGCGTTCGGCGCATATGGGCTTTGTGGGAGCCCTGCGATGGCCAAAGAGGCGAAAGAGGCAGCTTCAGCGCCCCAACCGCACGATAAGCTCGAAAAGTGCATCTCGTGCGGCGGTGATTTGGCGTCCGCCGTCCTCTATCATCGCTACCACGTCTGTCCCTACTGCCGCTTCCATTACACCATCAGCGCGTCCCAGCGCATCGAAGCCCTGGTTGACCCGCGCACCTTCCGCGAGATCAACGAGTCCCTTGTTCCCCTGGACCCGCTCTCCTTTGCTGACCGTGTTCCCTATAAGGAGCGCATCGCGGAGGCCCAACGCGTCACCGGCATAGCCGAGGCCGTCATTACAGGCACTGGGCACATCGGCGGTGTTGAGGCTGTCCTTTCGGTGCTGGACTATGCCTTTATGGGCGGCAGCATCGGCAGCGCCGTCGGCGAAAAGATCACCAAAGCGGCTGAGGCAGCCTCGCGAAGGCGGCTGCCGTTTGTCCTTATCGCCAGCGGGGGCACCCCTCGCATCCAGGAGGGCGTTCTTGCCCTGATGCAGATGCCCAAGATTGTGATGGCCCTCCGGAGACTGAGCAAGCAGGGCATCCCCTTCATCTCCATCCTTTCGAGTCCCACCTCCGGCCACCTTCTGGCCGCCTCTATGAGCATGGCCGATATCGTCTATGCCGAGCCGGGGGCGATCATCGGCTTTGCGCCGAAGCGCCTGGCGGAAGCGGCGACGAAAGAAGGCAAGACACCCCAGGAGTTCCAGACAGCCGACTTTTATCTGGCCCACGGCATGATCGATGCTATCGTGGACCGGCGCCGCTTGAAGCAGCAGCTGGCGCTTGCGCTCGATCTTCTCGGCTTCAAATACCGCCTCACCATCGCGAACCGCAGCCGCTTGCGCACGGTGGAGCGCCCTGCCGCCCCTGCGTGGGAGCGCGTCCAGCTTGCGCGTCACGAGCAGCGGCCCACCTCCCGCGACTACATCGAGCGCATCGTCTCGAACTTCATCGAGCTTCACGGCGACCGCATCCACGGCGACGACCCGGCGGTGATCACCGGCATCGGCTATCTTGCCGGCGAAGCCGTCATGGTCATCGGCCAGGACCGTGGAAAGAAGGAGCAGAGCGGCGCGCATCATGAGGGGTATATCTATCCGGAAGGTTTCCGGAAGGCTCGCCGGGCGATGCGCCTGGCCGCAAAGTTCCGCCTGCCTCTGGTCACCTTCGTGGACACGCCGGGCGCTTATCCTGGACTAGAGGGTGAGGAGCGCGGCTTGGCGGGAGCTTTCGGCCTGATGGTGGGCGATATGGCTGAGCTGCCGACGCCCGTCATCGCCGCCATCATCGGCGAAGGCGGCAGCGAGGCGGCTCTGGCCTTCAGCGTCGCCGACCGCATCTTGATGATGGAGAACTCCATCTACACACCCATCTCGCCCGAGGCGGCGGCCCTCATCCTCTACCGCGATTCCGCCCGGGCCGACTCCGTTGCCGCTTCGCTCAAGTTAACTGCGGAGGATTGCATGGACCTTGGGATCGTGGACGGCGTGGTGCCGGAGCCGGAAGAGGGCGCCCACACGAACATCGGCGAGGCGGCGCGCCAGCTGGAGCGATTGCTTGTGCAGGCGCTCCTGGACGTGCAGATGACATTTACGCGCACGCTCTTGCGCAGCCGCGCGAAGAAGTTCCGGAAGATGGGCTCTTATGGCACGCTCTTCGAAGTCGCTCTTGCCTCCGAGGCGGATAAGGCCCAGGAGTCCTTTGTCAACAGCGTGCAGGACACTATTGACCGCGTCCTTGGCCGCGAGCCCGACCCCAACCGCCGCGTCAAGAAGCGGGAGAACGGGAACAGGCGGTAGGGCCGCCGCCACGCACAGAACGGAAAAGGGCGAGCCTCAGGCTCGCCCTTTTGGTTTCACTAAAACCAGTCGCTACACCACCTGCGGCGTCTTCAGATGGTCCAACACCGCATCGAGCTCACGGCGCGCGCTCTTGTCCACTAGCGCCACAGGCTTGGGCGGCTCGCGGAAGGCGCTCCGCAGCTCGATGCTTCCAAGGAAGGGCACGCCTGCCTCTTTGGCCAGCTTTTCGCCGCCGCCCTTGCCGAAGATGTCGCCCGCCATGTTTTCCACCACGCCAAGGACCTTCACATTCAGCTTCTTGATCATGTTGATGGAGCGCTTCGCGTCCAGGATGGCCAGCTCCTGTGGCGTCGTCACGATGATGAAGCCGTCCAGCTGGAGGGTTTGCATCACCGTCAGCGCGGCGTCCGATGTCCCAGGCGGCATGTCTATGATGAGATAGTCCAAGTCGCCCCAATCCGTCACTTCGATGAACTGCGTCAGGGCGTTGTGGATCATCGGGCCGCGGAAGATGATCGCCTCCTCCTCGTTCCTCTGGAAGGAAGCCATGGAGACGACCTTGACTCCGTGCATGACCGCGGGCGTGATCTGCCCGTCAATGACATCCGGCTGAGAATCAGCCTTCAGGAGCTTCAGGCAGTTCGGGCAGTCAATGTCGGCATCTAGGAGGCCGACAGCCTTGCCGCGTTGAGCAAGAAGCACCGCCAGGTTCACCGCGACTGTGCTCTTGCCTACGCCGCCCTTGCCGCTATAGACAGCGACCTTGTTCTTTATCTTTGCCAGCCGCTCGCTGATGCGCTTTTTCTGCGCGAATTGACGCTTCATCGCCTCGATGCGCGCCTTGGCGTCAGGCCCGGGGCCTTGCATCGGCCGTGGGCCGTGCGAATGCCCGTGGTCGTGGTCATGCTGCTGCATAGGGGCTCCTTATCGCGCTGCGCAAGCAAAAGCCCTTAGCCATGGGCCAAGGGCTTCCGGAGGCTGTTCTTACTCGATGCCGAGCTCTTGTTTGACCGAGGGTGAAATCTTGTCCGGGCTCCACGGCGGGTCGAACGTCATCTCTACGTTCGCATCCTCGATCCCTTCGATTTCCAAAATCTTTTCACGGACGTTGTTGGCGATATACGGCCCCATGCCGCAGCCGGGGAACGTGAGCGTCATCGTCACATCAACGGTCTTGTTGTCCTTCACCGTCACGTCGTAGACAAGCCCCAGATCAACGATGTTGTAGGGGATCTCTGGGTCAAAGACCTCTTTGAGGCGTTCGAGGACCTGGTCTTTTGTCACGGCGGACATGGCTGTCTCCTTAGGCTCCGGGGGCAACGAGCATGATAGCACAGACTTTCCCCTGAGTCGGAGCCATTCTACCAATGATTGTTTACCAAGTCAATCAACAATATAGCCTCTTGGGGCCTTCTATGCCCCGGGACCCGGATGCCCTCGATAGCATCCGCGCGGGCCTCACTCAGGCTCGTGCCGACTCTCTCGCCAGAAGGCGTGCGAGCAATTCCGTCCGCGATTTCGCCAGCTGCGCGAAGGCGTCAATGAACTCACCGCGATTGATCCGCGAGAGCTTCCGCCAGGCGGGAAATGCCTCCCGCGCCGCTTGGACTGCCTGATGGCCTCCCGCCCCGACGATGCCGGGAATTCGCCGAGCACATCGTCCGTGTTTGCCGGGTTGATGCTGGGGAAGACCGCCTCTGTTGTCACCCACCTGCCGCCGATGTAGTTCTTGTTTGCCATACGCACCTCCTTCTCCCCTTACGTGAAGTCTACACCTGGCGGGAAGCGGGCTCGCCTGGAGATTCGGATGGTGAGGCCGTCAGCTGCCCCTGGTATAATCGTCGAAACGTCTTTCCCCTCCGGGATCGGGGTCACAGGTGACCAGCGTGTCCACATTCCGCGTCGCGCTTGCCCAGATCAACATGACGGTCGGTGATCTCGATGGAAACACCGAAAAGGTGCGCCAGGGTATCGCCACGGCCAAGTCTCTGGGCGCGAACCTCGTCGCCTTCCCGGAGCTGACCATCACCGGCTATCCGCCGGAGGACCTGCTCTTCAAGCCCCAGTTCATCGCCGATAACCGCGCCCGCCTGGAGGGCCTGCTTCCGGCCAGCAAAGGGATCACTGCCGTCGTCGGCTTTGTGGATGCCGATAGGGATATCTACAACGCCGCGGCCATCCTGCACGATGGCAAGCTCGCAGGCGTCTATCGCAAGATGTATCTCCCCACCTATGGCGTCTTTGATGAGGACCGCTACTTCAAGGCCGGCCACAGCTGCCCCGTCTTCAACATCGGTGGCGTGACGGTGGGCGTCAACATCTGCGAGGATATCTGGTACCCCGGCGGCCCGACGCTTCACCAGGCGAACGCGGGCGCGCAGGTCATCGTCACCATCAACGGCTCGCCCTACTACGCCGGGAAGGTCGGCTTTCGCGAAAAGTTCGTCGCCACCCGTGCCATAGACCACGGCATCTACGTCTGCTACGTGAACATCGCCGGCGGCCAGGACGAGCTGGTCTTTGACGGCAACAGCGTGATCTTCGACCCGGATGGTGAGGCCATTGCGCGCGGCAAGACCTTTGAAGAGGACATGGTCGTCGCCGATCTGAGCCTCACTTCCCTCATGGGCCATCGCCTGCGCAGCCCGCTCCACCGCAAAGTGAAGCACGGCGCGCTTCCGGAGGGCGTCACCGCCCCTGTCATTCCCCTGGATGCGCCTCCCGCCGCGAAACGCCCTCCCCTACCTGCGCAGAAACCTGCGCCCCTGGAGCCGATCGCTGAGACCTACAAGGCCATCGTCACCGGCGTCCGCGATTACGTTCGCAAGAACGGTTTCAAGCGTGTCCTCTTAGGCCTCTCGGGAGGCATAGACTCCTCGCTCGTTGCCAGCATCGCCACGGACGCCCTTGGCCCAGAGAGAGTCGTCGGCATCGGCATGCCCTCCCGCTACAGCTCCAAAGCAAGTTTGGAGGACGCGAGCGCTTTGGCGAAGAACTTAGGCATCGAATTCCATGTAATCGGCATTGAACCCGCCTTCGAGGCGATGCTCTCCATGCTTGGAGGCATGTTCGAGGGCACAGAAGCCAACGTGGCTGAGGAGAACATCCAGTCTCGCATCAGGGGCAACATCCTTATGGCCATCTCCAACAAGTTCGGATGGCTCGTCTTAGCAACGGGCAACAAGACGGAATTGGCGATGGGCTTCGCGACTCTGTACGGCGATATGTCGGGCGGCTATGCGGTCATCAAGGACGTGCAGAAGACGGTGGTCTATGAGCTGGCGAGGTATCGGAACCGGGCTGCGGGTAAGGCTTTGATCCCGGAGCGGATCCTCACCAAGCCCGCCAGCCCCGAGCTGAAGGCCGATCAGCGCACAGAAGAGTCGCTCCTTCCATTCAGCATCCTAGACCCGATCCTGAAGGCCTATGTGGAAGAGGAAAAGAGCTACGCTGACCTCTTGGCTATGGGCTTTGCGGAGGCTCACGTGAAGCGCGTCATGACCCAAGTGGACCGTAACGAGTACAAACGCCGCCAGGCCCCGCCCGGTGTGAAGATCACCCCCCGGGCCTTCGGCCGCGATCGTCGCCTCCCCATCGTCAACAAGTACAAGGCCTTTTAGTCGTGGCCAGGCTTGGGGTGCGTCCTTGCCTCAAGGCGTGGAGGAAGCCTCGCTCTGAGAACCAAGGGAGTGGGGTGGATGGTGGAGATAGGGGGATTCGAACCCCCGACCCCGTCGTTGCGAACGACGTGCTCTACCAACTGAGCTATATCCCCTCACCAGGACAACTCTAAAAGTATACCGCGTTGCCGTTGCGGTGTCTTTCCCCTGCCCCCGCTGCGTCATCGTATGGCCTAGCGGGTCGTTGTCCCTGGCGTCCCGTAAAAGCCCGTGCCGTTGAGGTATGGGTTATCTGCGGTGAAGTGGTAGTGGTAGATGCCGTTCGGATACTCCGCCGTCGCGTGCGTATGCCCGTGGTTCGCGTCCAGGTCGCTGCTGCGGAGCGTCCGGCCGTTCTCCTCAGGCCCGTAGACGGGGAAGCCGTCCAAGAGATAGCCCAATAAGGCCCCCTTGCCGAATTGCGCCGTCAGCGCCGTCGGTTCCACGTGGTAGTGGTACTGCCCGAACTGTTGCGGGTGGCCGCCGTACTGGTCAAAGGAGTTGATCTCCATCGTCAGCGGCGCATTCATCGCGGCGTACTGGTTGAAGAACGGCACGCCGTTGATGGCGATGCCGATGGGCCCGCCTTGGGTCGCGGTTGTGGACGCGGCGCGCCCTGGCTCAACAGGGATCCGACAGATTAGTGTCGTCGCGACGATCTGGTTCGGGTTCTGGGCATACTGGAGGTTCGTCCCGTTGTAGGCCTGGTAGCGACTATCCGTCCTCGGAAAATATGGGCTTGGGTGGTTCGGCGTGCTGTTGGAGGTGATGACCCAGAAGCCTCCCTCCTGCCGCACGGTGACGCTGGTAGAGAGCCGCGCGAAGGCCGCGACGAGCGGGTTCGTGGCTGCTGCAGCCGTCGGCGCGGGTGTCGGCGTCGGCCGCAGCGTTGCGGTAGGCGTAGCAGGCGCCGGGGTTGGTGTGGGCGTCGCCGGAGGTGGTAGCGTTGCTGTCGGCGCCTGAATCGGCGTCGGCGGGGGCGCTTGTGTCGCCGTCGGCGCGGGGATCGCCGTGGCGGCGATAGTCGGCGGCACGGCTGTCAGCTGCGCCGCGCGCGTCACCGTTGGGGGCACAGCCGTCGGTGTGGCCGTCGCCTGCATTGGTGCGCTGGTTGCCGTGGCGGTCGGTTGCTCAGAAGCATCGTCGCTCGTGCAGGCGGCCAGCGTCAACAGGACAAGCAAAGAAGCGGATAGAAGGGGGAGGAAGTGGCGCATCACGGACGACCCATTCCAGCGTTGCTGTTTCCCCCTGACGCAACGTGGAACATAGTATAACCTCGCGCCAAGGGGTTTTTCCAGCCCCTGCCGCATTGCGCCTTGTGGGCCCGGATGCGACAATGACTTTTGCCGACTGAGGCCGCCCTCTCGGCATCTGGTGAGAGTCCGGCAAGCCCCTGTAGCTCAGTTGGACAGAGCAGCGGTTTCCTAAACCGTTGGCCGGGTGTTCAAATCACCCCAGGGGCACCACTTACTCCATTGCGGAGCCGGTTACTTCGTGTCCGTGCGCCCGACGATGGAGACCCCGCACGCGAACGATCCCGGTACCCCGCCTAGGCTGTGCGCCAGCGCCAGCTTCGCATCCTTGATCTGTCGCGGCCCCGCCTTGCCCTGGATCTGCTTGTAGGCTTCGTACACCATCCGTATCCCGCTCGCCCCGATGGGATGGCCGAAGCATTTCAGGCCCCCGTCCGGGTTCACCGGCAGTTCGCCCTCCAGCGTGAACGTCCCTGCCGCCACATCCGCCGTCCCTTTCCCGCGCGGCGCGATCTGCAGGTCCTCATACGTGATCAGCTCAGTGATCGTGAAGCAATCGTGCAGTTCCACCAGGCTCAGCTCCTTGCGCGGATTCGTGATCCCTGCCTCCTGATAGGCCTGGATTGCGACATGGTACGTCTCCGGGAAGGCCGTGAAATCGTAATCGTCCTGCAGCATCCCCTGGTCGCCGCCCACGGCCAGCCCCAAGCCCTTCACCGTCTTGTAGCTCTGCTGGTTGGAGCCGCCGACGGTGAAATCGGTGCCTGAGCCGGTGAGCACGATGGCACCGACATCGGGATCTATGCCGAGATCAGGCAAGAGGCGCTCGATGCCGCGATGCATGGCATAGGTCATCTGGTTGCGCACGTGAGGCCGATTGAATTTCACCAGGGCGACGCGATCCTTGACCGTGATTTCCAGTTCGTGTTCCTTCGCAAAAGCCGAGTAGTCCATACGGCCTCCTTCGCTCCCTGTGGAAGCAGCCAGATAATAGACGGGCAGCGAAGGGGAGGCATTTTGCATATCCACGCCTGCGATTCGGCTCGGGCACGGCAGGATGTTTGACAGGAGGGCAGAGCGCGCCTACGCTGTACCGCGTCTTCCCGCGACTACCTCTAGGAGGCGTCCTGATGGCTGAAGTGACCGGCTCACATATCGTCGCGAAGGCGCTGAAGAATGACGGCGTCGAGGTTATCTTTTACCTGATGGGGGGGCCGATCTCGCCCATCCTTTCCGAGGCGGAGAAGCTGGGGATCACGTGCTACTACGTGCGGCACGAGCAGGCGGCGGCGATGGCGGCGCACGCCTACGCCCGATGCACGGGGAAGACGGGCATCTGCGTGACGGCCTCCGGGCCGGGGACGGCGAACGCGATCACGGGCATCGCGAATGCCCAGGCGGACGCCGCGCCGGTGTTGTGTTTGGGAGGCTCGGCTGCGCTTTCCGGCCTGACGAACGAGATCTTCCAAGAGATGGACCAGGTGCCGATGTTCCGATCGGTGACGAAGCTCTCCTTCAAGGCGGAGCTGACGCACCGACTGGCGGAGTATGTAAGCGTGGGCCTGCGCCATGCGCAAGAGGGGTGCAAGGGCGCAGTCTATCTTGACCTTCCCGGTGACATCATCATGAGCAAGGTGGATGAGGCGAAGGTGTTGTACCCGACGGGGTATCGAGTGGATTCGCGACCGATGGGGGACCCGGCGCAGGTGCGGAAGGCGGTGGAGCTTCTGGCGAAGGCGCAGAGCCCCATCGTGCTGAGCGGGAGCGGGGTGTTGTGGTCGGAGGCTTGGAGCGAGATGCGGAGGTTCGTGGAGCAGACGGGGATCCCGTTCTACACGACGCCGCAGGGCCGAGGGGTAATCCCTGAGGACCATCCGCTTTTCTTCGGCGCGGCGCGGAGCACGGCTTTCCGAGAGGCGGATACGGTGCTGGTGCTGGGGACGCGTGCGAATGCGATGTCGCTGAATCTCCGCGCGCCGAGGTTCAAGGCGGACGCGAAGTTCATCCAGGTGAACATTGACGGGAAGGAGCTGGGCCACAACCGCCATGTGGATGTGGGCATCCTTGGCGACGTGAAGATGGTGATCAACCAGCTTAGCGAGGAGTCAAAGGGCAGGCTGAAGCCGGCCTTGTACACGAAGTGGACGGAGCATCTGCGGAGGGAGGACTCGACGCGGGGCGAGAAGAATAGCGATCTGAGCTCGGAGGCGATGCCGATCCACCCGCTGCGGCTGTGCAAGGAGCTGCGTGAGGTGATGCCGCGAGACGCCATCCTTGTGGTGGACGGGCATGAGATCCTGGGTTTCGCGAGACATTCGATCCCGTTCTTCCAGCCTCGCCATAGCTTGAATGCGGGGCCCCACGGCTGCATGGGCGTGGGCGTTCCCTTCGGCCTGGGGGCACAGGCAGCGAACCCAGGGAAGCCGGTGATCGTGCTTTCGGGCGACGGAGCGTTCGGCTGGAACGGGATGGAGATGGACACGGCGGTGCGGCATAAGCTGCCTATCAAGGTGATCATCAGCAACAACGCCGGGTTCACCGGGCGAGGGACGTACGGCAGCGTGGGCCGGGAGCTGGGCTGGCTGCGGTACGACCAGATGATGGCGCCGATCGGCTGTCATGGCGAGTGGGTGGAGAATCCGAAGGATATCAAGGGCGCGATCCAGCGGGCGCTGAAGTTCGACGGGCCAGCGGTGGTGAATGTGAAGACGGAGCCGACGGCGCGGGCGTCTCAAGGGGTCGGCTTCTAGACCGGGCGACGACCCGGACAGCGATTCCGTCTTCCACCACCGGACTTTGGGAGAGGGACCGTGCTGACGATTGACACGCACTACCACGCAGGCGAGGGCTGGTTCGAGCCTGTGGAAGTGTTCATCTTCCTGATGAACTGGAATGACGTAGATAGGGGCGTACTCTGCCAGCATCGCGGGGAGTTCGATAATTCGTACCTCCTGGAGTGCGTGAAGCGTTACCCTGGGAGGATCTCGGCTGTGGGAACGGTGGACGTGACACAGCCTAACGCGCCTACGGTTTTGGAGCAGTGGGCGAAGCGGGGCATGTCCGCCGTGCGATTCTGGGCCGAGGAGCGGTCGCCCGAGAAGGACCCACTGGCGATCTGGCGGAAGGCGGCGGAGCTGCAGATGCCGGTGAGCTGTCCCGGGATGACGCGGCAGTATGCTTTGGACGAGTTCCGGAGGATGCTCGAGGAGATCCCGGATCTCATCATGGTGCTGGAGCACGGCGCTGTGCTGGAGACGTTCAGCCTGGGCGGCGAGAAGCAGAACCCCAAACCTCCGTATACGGAGTTTCGGAAAGTGATGGGGCTTGCCCAGTATCCCAACGTCTATATCAAGGTGACGGGGTTCGGGGAGATGATGCGCCGCCCGGCGACGATGACGCACCCGCCATTCGATATCCGCAGGGCGCCGCCGTTCATTGACATGGCGATAGAGGCGTTTGGGGCGAACCGGGTGATGATCGGGTCGGACCCGACGCGCAGCACCCGCGAGGGCTACGGGAATGTGTGGCGGTTGCTGAGGGAGTATCTTTCGACTCGGCCACGTGAGGACCAAGAGGCGATCATGGGGAAGACGGCGGCTTCGCTCTTCAAGTTCGAGCCGACTGCCTAGCTGCGGATTCTCTATGAGGGCACCTGCGGCACTTTTGCCTCCCCTGGGGCCGGGTTGACATCGGCGGGCTCTATCCATAGGCTGGCTGGGCATCCCCCAGGGAGGTCCCAATGTCTTTAGCTGAAAAGGTACAGTCGTTGAAATCTGTGCGCGTCACGGAGAGCGAGCGAATCGCCATATTGACGCTCGCGAATCCACCGGTGAACGCCGTTGCGCCGGCAGTCCTGGATGAATTGAACCATGCCCTGACTGCCATCGAGCACGAAGCGAACATCCTTGCGGTTGTCATCACTGGGGGTCCAACGCGCTTCTTCTCCGCAGGAGCGGACGTGGCTGCGTTTCAACGCCATACCGAGGCGCAGAATGTTGAGTACTCGAAAAAGGGCCTCACGCTCTTCGACCGGATCGAGGTCTTTCCGAAGCCTGTGGTAGCCGCCGTGAACGGATTCGCCTTCGGCGGAGGCGCAGAGCTGGCGCTGGCGTGCGATGTGCGGATCTTCGCGGAGAGCGCGAAGTTCGGTCTCCCGGAAATCACGCTCGGCATCCTGCCCGGCTGGGGCGGGATGCAGCGGCTTTCCAACATGGTGGGGAGGGGGCGGACGCTGGAGATTTCCCTGAGCGGACGCCAGGTGGATGCGAAGGAGGCTGCGGCGATCGGCCTGGCGACGGCGGCAGTGCCCGATGCGGAGCTTGCGGCGAGGGCCCTATCGGTGGCGAAGCAGCTGGGGGCCATGCCGGGGATGGCGACGAAGGAGATCAAGGCGCGGATGGCAGACGGCGCAGGACGGCCGCTAAGCGAGAGCCTACCAAAGGACGTTGAGGCGTTGATGCGGCTGATGAAGAGCGAGGATGCGAAAGAGGGGCGGACGGCTTTCTTTGAGAAGCGGCCGCCGAAGTTTCAGGGGCGGTAGGGGAAGCGATCTGCGAACGAAAGAGAAGGGGCGGCTGGCAACCCAGCCGCCCCTTCTCTTTGTTTATGCCGAATCCGAACCTAGGGCTGCAGCCAGACCTGCTCGAAGCGGAACATGTTGGCGTTGGTGCCGAGGGCGCCGGGAGGCATGTTGCGCACCTGGCGCAGAACGGCGTGGATGCGATTGCGCTCGCTGACGTAGGTCCACCAGGCATTATCGAGGGCGACAAGGGCCATCTCACGGACCTTTCTCACGCGCGCGGCCTGGTCGGTCAGGCGATCCTGCTCTTCGTACGCCTTGTTGAATTCGGGGATGTTGTGCTTGGAGTAGTTGCCTACAGCTCCCGGGATGAAGAACCGCGCATGGGCGCCAACCGGGTCGTCAATGGTGCCGGAGGCGGCTAAGAAGGCGATCTGGAAGTTGCCGGCCTGCTGTCGTTGAGTGCTTGTGGCGGCATCAATGGCTTCCACAGTGGCGTCAATGTAGACTGCGCGCAGCTGGGTCGCTGCGACGGCGGCCTGCTCGCCGAAAAGGGCGCCGATGGTCAGCATGGAGAGCTTGAGGCGGTTGTTATTGTTGTAGCCTGCGGCCTCCATCAGGGCCTTGGCCTCGTTAGTGTCTACGGACTTGGGCGAGCGCCAGCCGGGAAGCGTTTTCACGTAGTCTTCAGGCGCGCCCCATATCGTGGTTGAGGGTAGGGCGTCCATCACGTACGGATTGCCATTACCGAAGAGGGCAACGGCAACGAACTCGGGCCGGTCATAGGCGAGATGAATGGCCTTTCTGACCCGGGCATCGTTGAACGCGGGGACTATGGTGTTCAAGAAGCTGATAAAGATGCCTGAGGCCTGTCTGTAGATCTGCACACCGGGGATCTGCTTGATGCGAGATTCGTTCGACGGATTGATGATGTCCGGTGAGTTGCCGCTCCAGTGGAGGCGGCCGGTCTCGAAGGCGGCGAGGGCGGCGGCGTTATCCGCGATGGTGAAGTAGTCAATCTGATCCAGGTAGGGCATTCCCTTGAAGAAGTAATCGGCGTTTTTTACGAAGGAGGTCACGTTGGAGGCTTTGATGCTCTCCAGCTTGAAGGGGCCCGAGCCGATGGGCGTTTTATCGAAGTTTTCGCCGATGTGCTTGGGAAGCACGACGGCATGGGTGCTTAGGAGGCCGCTGGAGAAGACGAGGGTGGGCGCGGTGAGCTTGACGACGACGGTGGAAGGGTCAGGCGATGTGACGGTGTCCACAGTCGCAAAGACGCCGCTGAGGAGAGGCACAAAGGCCGGCTGTCTCTTGGCCATGCGAAGGAGGCTGTAGACAACGTCGTCGGTAGTAAGCGGCCTGCCGTCATGCCATTTGACGTTCTGGCGAATCTTAAAGGTCCAGGTGGTGCCATCGGCGCTCTGCTGGTAGCTCTCAGCAAGATCAAGCTCGATGGCCTTTTCGTTATTGGCGCCATAGCGAATGAGGTTGCTGATGAGGGGCTGGCTGCGAACGAAGGTATCGTTCGAGCGGCGGATGTGTGGGTCCCAGTTAACCGGGTCGGTGGGCAGGCGGGTGGTCAGGGTGCCTCCGAGGCGCGGCGCCGGGGTTGGCGTTGGGGGTACCGGGGTGGCGGTAGCCGTAGGCTGCACTCGAGTGGCCGTGGGGGCGGCAGTCGCCGTGGCGGCAGGCCCGCTTGTGGCGGTTGGGGCTACAGGCGCTTTTGTAGCGGTGGGCTCTTCGTCATCACCGCCGCATGCGGTTAGGACGAGGACGAAGGTCATGAGGCAGGCTGCTATCGCAAAGACGGAGCGTTTCGAGACCATCATCAGATCCTCCTTGTGGACTCACTACTCAAGGGACAATAGTCGCGTATATGTTCACGATTCATCAGATATGTGTCAAGGTGTGCGTATAGAGAGGACCCAGGCTGAAGGTTCCTCCTGGAGCAGGGGCTGCGGCGCAAGAGCAGGGACCTTATGAGAGGGGGCCGGTTTCGGCAAGCATGGGATGGACTTTACATTCACCGAGGGTGAAGTATTTGGTCATGACATCTTCCATGTACTTGGGCGCCTCCCAAGTCTCCATAAACCAACCTGTTGGGCACATGGTGAGAATCTCAACGAAGCTGAAGCCTAGCTTCTGCTCTTGGGCCTCAAAGGCGCGGCGAATCATGCGCTTGGTGCGATTGATGGCGACGGGGCTGTGGACCGAGCCGCGGGCAGAGTAGGCGGTACCATCCAGCTGGGCAATCAGCTCAGCTGTTTTCACTGGACTGCCGTGAACTGCGGCATCACGACCCTGGAGGGTGCTCTTGGTCTTCTGACCGACGAGGGTGGTTGCCGTCATGTGGCCGCCCGTCTCGCCGTTCACGGTGTTGTTGACGAGGATGGTGGTGAACTTTTCGCCCCTGGCGGCGCAGTGGAGGGCTTCGGATAGGCCTTCGCTGACGAGGTCGCCGTCACCCTGGATGGTGAAGACGAAGCGGTCAGGAAGCGTGCGCTTGACGCCGGTAGCCACAGACGGGGCGCGCCCGTGAAGGGCCTTCATCTGGTCCACGTTGAGGTAGCTGCCCATGCCGTTGTAGCAGCCGATGCCAGCTACGTAGATGGAGCGCTCGCGCAGGTTCATCTCGTCGAGAAGCTCGGCGATGAGGCGATAGGCGGCGGGCTCTCCACAGCCGGGACAGAGGTGGTGCGCCTCGTTGGGCGGCAGGAAGGAGCCCTTGCTGGGAAGAGTCCAGACTTTTTTCAATTGTTCTCTGGAGACTGGCATCTTGGCTCCCTTCCGCCGGGCCTCTGCGTTTCGTCTCGGCCCTCTGACTGGCGAAGCATGCCACGTCTCTAGGGCTTTGTCGAGACTGTATCCTGGGGATCTCCAGAGATGTTCCGGTTTTGGTGTATCCGCTCTCCCCCATACCGTAGGTTGATGCAGGGCTTGCAATAGGGTAGATACTTACCAAGATAAAGTTGGGCAGGCGCCAAAGGAGTGGTTATGGCTGAACTTCGCATCGTAAACCCAATCGCACTGGCTCAGGCAGCGACGCCGCGGGCCAATCGCTTCCCGCCAGCGGCGCGGCCACAGACCTTAGAGGGGAAGACGATCGGACTGTTCTGGAACTCGAAGGCGGGTGGGGAAATTGGGCTTACGCGCACCAAGGAATTGCTTCAGCGCCTCTATCCCACGTCCAAGTTCCGCGAGTATTTCGGCGAGCACGGAACCTTTGCTCGTCGTGCCTCCAATGCGCAGTTCGACAGCATGGCGAAGGATTGCGCGGCAGTGGTGGGGGCAACCGCCGACTGAGGGAACTGCACCTCAGCGCTCGTGCGTGACATGAGCGAATTGGAGAAGCGAGGCGTCGCGACGGTCGCGTGGACGGCGAAGGGCTTTGTGGAAGACGCGCACTGGAGCGCGAATGTCTACGGCTGCCCCGAAGCGCCCATCGCGGAGGTGCCGTATCCGTTCACTAATCAGGACCCCGGGCGGATCCATGCCATGGTGGACGCGGCGCTCCCGCAAATCATCGCGGCATTGACCCACAAGCAAGAGCTTCTGGGCAGGCTCCCGAGCGTCAAGCACGTCACCCTTGCGACGGAGCCTGAGCTTGTTTACACGGCCGGCGACCTGCTGGCCTGCTTTGATGAGATGCAAACGGCCTTCATCCGCGCAGGGTGGAGCGACGGCATGCCGCTAGTGCCGCCGACGCGGGCGAAGGTGGAGGCGATGATCGCCGCCTCGGGCCGCAAAGGCGACGAGGTCGTCGGCCTCTTTGAGCCGGGATTCGGGATAGGGACGGTGGAGAAGATCGCGGCCAATGCGGTGATGGCGGGGTGCAAGCCAGCGACGATGCCGATCATCCTCGCGATGATGGAGTGCATCTTGGAGCCGCGGATCGGGCTGCGGGGCTTCGCGATGTCCACGGGACCGCAGGCGCCGGTGGTGATGGTGAGCGGGCCGATGGCGCAGGAGATCGGGATGAACCACGGGGTCTGCGCGTTGGGCCCAGGCTCAATCTCTCAAGTCAACGTGAGCATCGGCAGGGCCCTCCGGCTCATCATGATGAACGTGGGCCATTCATACCCGGGCGTGAGCGATATGGACACGATCGGCAGCGCCATGAAGTTCAGCGCCTGCGTGGCGGAGAACGAGGCGGCGAACCCGTGGGAGCCGTACCGGGTCTCCAAGGGGTATGACCGAAGCGCCACGACGGTGACGGTGAACGTGCCGTACGGGGTCTGCGAGCTCTTTGATTTCCAGAACCACGATCCGGAGCTGCTGGTGGAATCGTTCTGCTCCGCCATCAAGAACGGCGCGCAGACGGGCTCAGGAAATTGGCTCATCAGCAGCCCCGACGCCACGGGACCGATGCACGGCGAGCGGCAGAATCTCATCCTTCTCTGCCCTGACCATGCCACGGTCTTCCGCAACGCGGGCTGGAGCCTCCAGCGGTTGAAGGAGGCCCTGTACAACGGCTCGCGGATGTCCTTCCGCAGCCTCATGCTGGCCAAGCCCAGGCAGGCTTTCGAGGTCGCAAATCCCCATATGCAGTGGCTGTGGGATTACCCGGAGACCGAGATTTCAATGTTCCGCAACTCTGAGGACTTCGATATCTTCGTCGTGGGGGCGGACGCCGGGCGGAGTCTGTACCACTTCGGCGGGACGCTCTCCATCAGCCGTCAGGTGAAGCGACCGCGATGAGGCGGCGATGAACGACTATTCACGCTACGCGGAGGTGGACCTCCTGGTGAAGGTGGAGGACCATATCGCCACGATCACCATCAACCGGCCTGAGCGGATGAACGCCACGAACCCGGCGATCCACCAAGGGCTCGAAGAGATCCTTATCGCGTTCAACCATGACGAGCGCGTGCGCTGCGTCATCCTGACCGGCGCGGGGGAGCGGGCGTTCAGCGCAGGCGGGGATGTGAAGGTGATGGCGAAGGCGGCAGAGGTAAACGAGCCGCCGAAGACGATCGGCGGGATCCTGCGCGGGGGCAAGTGGATCATCCATGACTACTTGAACTGCGAAGTGCCCACCATCGCGGCGATCAACGGCGATGCCGCAGGATTCGGGGCGACGCTGGCGCTGATGTGCGACATCACCATCATGGCGGAGACGGCGCGCATCGGCGACACGCATGTGCGGATGGGGCTTGTGGCGGGGGACGGCGGCGCGCTGATGTGGCCCTTCCTCATTGGCATGAACCGGGCGAAGGAGATGCTGATGACGGGCCGCCTGCTGAAGGCGCACGAGGCGCTGAAGTACGGCCTGGTGAACCACGTTGTGCCGCAGGGCCAGGTGATGCCGAAGGCGCTGGAGCTGGCGAAGGAGCTGGTTGAAGGGGCGCCGATGGCGATCAGGTGGACGAAGTCTGCGCTGAACCAGCGCATCTGGCAGGAAGTGGTGAGCACGCACCATTACTGCGCGGCTGTTGAATCGCTCACGGCGATCTGCGAGGACAAGAAAGAGGCGGCGCTGGCCTTTGCCCAAAAGCGGAAGGGCAACTACCGGAACCGGTAGGCTAGCGCGGAAGGCCGAGGCCGCGTCCCGCGATGACGTTCCTCTGGACTTCCGACGTCCCGCCGCCGATGGTCGCCGATCTATCCTTGATGTAGGTCCGCTCGATCCTGCCTTGGAGCGGCGCCCACCTTGAGCCGGGTTCACAATGGCCCCAGAGGCCCAAGATGGTCATGCCGACGGCGGAGAGGCGCTGGGTGGACTCGTTGAGGAAGACCTTGGTGATAGAGGTCTCCGCGTTGGGGATCATGCCCTTGCTTTGCATCCAGCCGATCCGATAGCAGAGGTTGCGGCCGATGCGGGCTTCGATATCGTGCTCGGCGAGCTGGTTGCGAAGGACGGCCTTGCGGAAGGGAGAGACGCGCTTCCATTCTTCCTGGCCGAGGAAGCGCTGGAGATCGTGAACGCGACGGAGGTTGCCCGCCGCACCCCAGATGCCGGAGCGCTCGAAGTCCAGGGCCATGGCGAGGACGTACCAGCCTTTGTTCTCATCGCCGACGCGGTAGCGGACGGGGACGCGCACATCATCGAAGTAGACCTGGTTGAAGAGGTGATGGCCTGCCATATCTTCGATGGGCCGGATGCGGACGCCGGGTGATTTCATATCGGCCATGAGGAGGCTGATGCCCTTGTGCTTAGGGGCGGCAAAATCGGTGCGAACGGCGAGCCAGCACCAATCGGAGACGTGCGCCGAGCTCGTCCAAATCTTGCTGCCGTTGACAATGTAGTCATCGCCATCGCGGACGGCGCGGGTCTCCAGGGAAGCGAGGTCGGAGCCGGTGTTGGGCTCGCTATAGCCGGTGCACCAGTACTTTTCGCCGCTGGAGATAGGCGGCAGGTGCTCTTTCTTCTGCTCCGGGGTGCCGGCCTGCATTAAGGCGGGGCCGACCCAGGCGACGCCTGCGCCGCCGATGGCCGTCATTGGGATGCAGTTGTAGGACATCTCCTCTTTGAAGATGACCTGCTCAAGGACGCTGCGCTCCGCGCCGCCGTATTCCTTGGGCCAGGCCATGGTGAACCAGCCGTTGGCGACGAACTTTTTCACGAGGGACTGGGTCCAGGCCATGCCCGCCGCGAAATACTGGTCGCCCTCCGGGTAGCCGTCCCAGTCCTTGGGAAGCTCCTTTTTGAGGAAGGCTTTGACCTCTGCGCGGAATCTGTCTTGCTCAGGAGTGAAGAGCCAATTCACGGGGCGCCTCGCGAGTGGTTTGGGGCGTGATTATACGCCCTACATCGTATGAATACGGTTTTGCGAAAGGCGAACCTGTTGCCTATGATACGCGCGTCATCGGGTCAAGGAGCTTGCCATGGAGCGTCAATTGGCGGGAAGAGTCGCCGTTGTGACGGGAGCAGGGAGAGGGATCGGCAGAGCGATCGCGCACACACTGGCGGAGATGGGAGCAGCGGTGGTGGTCAACGACCTGGGAACCTCAACGGCGGGCGTTGGTTCGGACAGCACACCTGCGGACCAGGTGGTAGCGGAGATCAAGGCGAGGGGCGGGCGCGCCATCGCAAACTACGAGAGCGTGGCGGAGTTCGAGGGGGCACGCCGCATCATCGAGGCGGCGGTCAAGACGTTCGGCAAGATAGATATCTTGGTCAACAACGCCGGGACGAGCACCGGAGCGCCGATCCATGAGCTTAAGCCGGAGACTTTCGCTTCTGTAGTGGGTGTGCACCTCTTTGGGACGTTCAACTGCACCCGCCACGCCTGCGAGCATATGAAGCGGCAGAGATGGGGGCGCATCGTCAATCTTGTCTCGCGGGCGGCGCTCATCGGGAGCACTGGAACGGCCCCGTACGGCGCAGGCAAGGGGGGAATCTTCGGCTTCACGAATGTGGTCAGTCGTGACCTGGCCCCGTACGGCATCACGGTGAATGCGGTGAACCCGGACGCGGCGAATACGCGCATGGTCACGGAGAGCAGGGCGCGCTGGGCGGCAACCGGGGCGACCGCCGCCCAGAGTCAGCGGATGGGGAAGGAGCCGCAGGACCCGGCCAAAATCGCCGTAGCAGTGGGAGCGTTGTGCACGGAGGAGGCGGCGAAGATCAACGGCCAGTTCTTCTTAGTGCAGGGGAGCCACGTAGGCCTCTTTCAGCCGTTGACGATCACCAAGCATCTCTTCAAAGAGGGCAAATGGAGCCTTGAAGAGCTTGTGAAGGCGATGGGGACGATGGAGATCGCCCAGGGGCCGACGACTTACTCGTAGGTGGCGGAGAACGGATATGGGCACGTCAGTACCCCTTCTTCTTATCTACAACGTACATGAGGGGTTCGCCGGCCAGGTAGCGACGGATCTGTTCGGCGAAGATTTGCATCCTTCCGGCGGTGAGGCCGGGCATCACGGCAGAGGCATGGGGCGTGATCGTCACGTTCGGCATGTCCCAGAGAGGGCTCGAGGGCGGCAACGGCTCTTGCTGAAAGACATCAAGGTGCGCCGCCGCGATCCAGCCCTCTTTCAGCGCCCGGATGAGCATAGGCTCATCCACGACTTCACCACGGGCGACGTTGATAAGCAGCGCCGATCTCTTCATGGCCCGCAACTCTCGCTCGCCGATGAGGTTGCGGGTCTCCGGCGTTAGGGCTGTTGCGACCACGATGAAGTCGCACTGGGGCAGCATCTCCAATAGGCGGTTTGGCGGGTAGAGAGCGTCCACATCAGGCTCGGGGGCGCCCCCCATCGTGCGACGAGAGGCCAAGACGCGCATGGAGAAGGCCTTCGAGAATCTCGCGACGAACCCACCGATGCGCCCAAGCCCCACGATGCCGACGGTCTTCCCGGCAAGGGTGTCTGTAGGGAGCCGTGTCCACTGCATCTTGGGTTGGTTGAGGATGTAGGCCTTTGAGAGCTTCACGTGGTCGAGCATCGCGCTCATCACGTACTCGGCGATGTTGGGCAGGCTGGGGCCGCCGAGCTTGGTGACGATGATGGAGCTTTCAAAGAGGCCCGAGCCTCCCGGGAGATGATCGGTTCCTGCGCCCAGGATCTGCACCCACTTCAGCTTTGGGGCCAGCTTTGGGAAGCCTGTAGGGAAGTCGAGACCGTAAACGACTTCGGCGGTCTTCACTTGCTCGAGAAATTCGGCTGACGGGGGAAACGGCTGCCCGGCGATCTCATCCAGGGCCCCTTTGCGGCGGAGGTCTCTACGGGCCTCCGGCTCGACGTACGGGGCTTGCGTGACGCGCACGCAGGGGTCTGCTCCGGCGATGACCTTCATTTCATCGTCCTTCACCGGCCAGGTGCATACGACGCGCAGGGGATCGGTTCGCATGGCTTGCCTCTCAGGGGAAGCGGATTATACACGAAGGGCTCGAGCGTCGCCGCATGGCTCACAAAGCTGAAGAGTCCCTCTCCAGGCAGTGCAAAGGACAACTGCAGGCGACGCAGAATGGGACTGATGCGCCTAAGCGACAAGGACGGTTGCCACAGCCACTGCAACCTTTTCGCTCTGCTCGTTCGTGCACCAAAGGTCGGCGGTGAAGCGAACGCCTCCGGCCTCTTTCTTCGCCGACTTGATGACGCCGCCGATGGTGACGGTATCGTTCAAAAAGAAGGGATGGATGAAACGAACATCAATAGTAGCATCGCAGAAGAAGTGCTCTCCGAAGAAGCGGATGCAGGCCTCTTGCATATAGGCCGAGAGGATGTGGCCCGTCGCGATGGGGCGCTCAAAGCCCTGGGCCTTGGCGATGGCGGTGTCCACGTGGATGGGGTTCGTGCCGGCCCATTGCCGCGAGTTCATGATGGCGCTCGTTATGGTCCGGGAGAAGGTAGGCAGGGCAGTGCCCACCGGTGTTGCAGGCGTGACCTGGATCATGAGGATCCTTGGCTTCGAGCGACCATGTAGGTTTTTTTGTCCCGAAGGAGCAACCTGTCTGTTCCCACTTCGTGGGCTTCAACGATCTGGTCAATGTACCAGCGGTCGCGTTTCTGGTATTTATCCGTGATGCGCCCGTGGAGCCGGATGCGGCTGCCGACGAAGACCGGGCCGAAGATCTCCGTCATGTTACGGGTGTTCACGAAGCCTTTCATCCTCCCTAGAGGCTCGGTGGTCCAGATGGCGATGCGGCCGATCAGCAGCGGCGGCGCCACCGGGTCGCCGAATGGGGATTCGAAGAGGCCGTACCAGGGTGAATAGTCTTCCGAAAGGTCGGCGTACCAGAAGACGAGCTCTTGAGTGATGTCCCTCTCCCAGGTGCGCTCATAGCCGACGTGGAGGTCATCCAGCGTGATGGCGCGATTGGGCGGTTTCGGCGTCTTGCAATATGCGCGAGGCATCAAAAGCCCTCTATCCATCAGGTGAAGGGGGGAGGCCCATACTCTACCAAAGGATGGCAAGAGCCAGTGAATCACGATGCAAGGAGGCGTGGGCTAGCGCTTCACTGACGGGCTACTTTTCCGGGAGTTGGACCTTCGCCTCGCCAGTAAGGGTGATCTCATTGCGCTGGTTCTGACACCAGACTTCCAGGGCGACCAGATGCTGACCTTTCTCAACGGTTTTGCCGGTGACCTTGGCCTTGCACCACTGGGTATCGCCAAGGACGTTGAACTTCACGAGCTTGGCTGAGATGGAGCGGATGGAGGCGTCATCGCCGCCCCAGTTGTGGAGGGCGTGCATGACCCAGGCGACGCGCTGGCCGCCGAAATCGTATGCGCCGGGCGCGCCGACTTCGCGAGCGAAGCTGTTGTCCCAGTGGGCGCGCTCGGGGAAATCAGGGGCATTGGTCTCGCGATCGGGGACATTGGCCTTGGGATGAGCGCGGATATATCTGTGGGTGACCTCCGAGGCCATGATGAAGGGGCCGCCCCAGCCTGCAACGAAGGCGACGGCCTCAGTAGTGGTGAAGGGGCCTTTGACGACGTGGGGAATCTCTTCGCCGATCTGCACGTCGTTCCAGTGAAGAGGTTTCGCGCCGCGGACGACTTCCCTGTCAATGTCAGCTTCGATCTGGGCCAGTTCTTTTTCGGTGTAGCGATAGGCCTTGTGCTCTTTGTGCTTGCCCTTTTCGCCTGCCGTCTTACGCTCGACGTTTACGAAGAACATACGGTGGAGGGCGATGAGTTCGTTGCGCTGGTTATAGAAGGCCTGCTCCGTCACGTCTTCGATGGAGCGGCCGCCAAGGGTGCTGCGATGCTCGATGAATTCCTTGACCTTGGTGGTGCCGCGAATCTGGTCGCTGAGCTTCATGGGGACGAACCACTCCCATTCTTCCTTGGCCCAGAAGCGGTGAATGCCGGGGAAGCCGCGGAAGCCGCCTGCCGTAGCGCCGCGATGGATCGGGCCCTGGTTGCAGGTGTAGAGGAAGCTTGGGGGCGCGAGCAACGTTCCGTAACGCGTCTTGGCGGCGTAGGCAGGGTCAATCCAGAGGGGGTTCACATCGCCGATGGCTTCGACCCACTGGCGGATGTTGTCGCGTGTGACCTCGGTATTCCACGGGTTGGAGATAGGTGTTTCCTGGCCGAGGCGGACTCTGGCCTTTGCCAGCATCTCGTCAGTGATTTTCGCTTCGATCCCTAGGTTGGTCGTCATAGGTGTTCTCCGAGGGTCATGGCTAGAGCAGCGACCGGCAGACTACCTTGCGGCGTGGGGGATTCGCAAGTTACTGGACAGGACGCCAGGTTTAGTGTTACAAACGTGCGCGGCTGCATGCGCATTGTATACGATTGCCGAAGGGCCGGGAAGGCATAGCGTGGATCCAAAGCTCTTCATGGCAGTGACGACGACGCCCGGCTGGGATTTCGGCCAGTGCGTGGACGGCTGGGCGCGAGCTGGGTTCCAGGCGACCCGTGTGCAAAGAGAGAAGTTAGAGGATTACGGGCTTAAAAAGGGCATCAAACGAGCCAAGGATTCCGGGCTAAAGGTCTCAAGCTATTACGGCATCGGCGGGCCGTACCGACGTGGCGAGCCGGAGCGATTCGAGCAGAAGATCGGCCTGACGTGGATGCGCATCAACGCGCCGGAGGAGCTTGTCCACGACGAGCACTTATTGGCTCGTGACTTTTTCAAGAAGGTTGAACACCCGGAGCTGGGCGAGAGCTATACGTATCCGGGGAACGCCGCCATATGGCCGGAGACACCGTAGCGCATCTACCGGCGGGCCCTGCTGCTTGGGGAAGACCAGCACATCGTGGATGAGATCATCGGCGCCGGGCGCGGAAAGCGATAGCTTCGGTGACACAAGGCGCCGGTTTGCCCCCGCAGCTTGCGGCGCTTTTCGGCGCTGAATCCGAAATCACCTGGGGCCCTGACGAGGTCACGAAGGCCAGATCCGCCTTTGGTGCGAGATGGTGGAAGACGCGACCCTCCTCTACACCCACGAGGCGTTTGCCAAGAAGTCTCTCTACGGCGGCATCAATGCTCCCCCCCATGATGCTGCTTACCTGGGTCCAACAGCCCACCTGGCCCAAGCGAGACGGCGACCCCGATATGCTGCAGCGCGTCACGCTGGCAGGCTATGAGGGGAATATCGCCACGGGGGCGACGCAGGAGTACCTGCTGCCCGTGCGCCCCGGAGACCGAATCGGCGCGCGCGATACGATCACGGACATCTCAGCGCAGAAAAAGACGCGCCTCGGCGAGGGGCACTTTGTGACGCAGGTGACGAAGTTCGTGAATCATCGGCTCGAGGTTGTGGGCAAAAACACCGGCGTCTATTTCAGGTACAGGAAGTGATCCGTGAAGAGGGACAGACAGCGGAAGCGGCTCACGTGGGGCGTGGTCCAGGCCAGCCAGGAGATGGGCACACTCTCCCTTGAAATCTCGCTGCAACGGGCTATCCTTGCTGTCGCAGGAACCCGTGACTTTTTCCGGCGCACCATGACAGCGCGTTCGCCAGGAGTACAGGGCAAAGGATATCTTTGTGAATGCGATGTTCTACCAGGCCCTGCTGGGCCGGTTCCTGACCGATTGGAGCGGCCCGGAGGGGGCAATCAAAAACTCGGTGTCTCCATGCGGGAGCCGACGTGCGTGGGCGATACGGCAACGGTGATGGGGAAAGTGACCAAGGCCTATCGCGATGAGAAGGGCGGGGGGCTTGTGGACGTAGAATTGGTGATGGAAAACCCGCGCGGCACTTCGGCACAGGCAATGGCGACGATAGCGTTACCCTAGCGCTTGCGCGAATTATCGGTGAGGGGCCCTAGGCCCCGGCGCGATTTCGCAAGTCAACGTCAGCATCGGCCGCACGCTGCGCCTCATGATGATGAACGTCGGCCATTCATACCCAGGCGTCAGTGACATGGACACCATCGGTACTACCATTAAGTTCGGTGCATGTGTGGCGGAGAATGAAGAGCGGAATCCTTGGCCTGCCTATCGCGAGCTGAAGGGATATCGAAAGGACCAGTCCATCGTCACAGTGAACGTTCCCTACGGTGTCTGTGAGCTCTTTGACTTTCAGAACCACGACCCCAAGCTCCTCATCGAGACCTTCGCCACCGCCACCTGCAACGCCGCCCAGGTGAGCACAGGCTACTGGCTCATCAGTTCCCCCGGTGATAAGTCCGGTCCTGGGCCCTTTCACGGCGATTCGCAGAACCTGATCCTCATGTGCCCGGACCATGCAGAGGCCTTCGCCCAGCACGGGCTATCTATTCAGGACGTTAAGGAGATGCTCTACAAGGCCTCCAAGATGTCCTTCCAAAAGCTGATGCTGAACAAACCTAAGCAAGGCTTTGTTGTGGCGCATCCCGAGCTTCAGTGGCTCTGGGACGTGCCGGAAACCCAGATCTCCTGCTTCCGAAGCCCCGAATACTTCGATATCTTTGTCGTCGGCGCTGATGCTGGCCGAAGCCTCTATCACTACGGGGGCACCCTCTCGATCAGCCGAGAAGTGAAGCCCGTAAGTTAAACGGTGTCATTTCCGTTCGCGGCCATTTTCCCCTTGCGCTAGCAGCGATTCGGAGCCTTTACATTGACATAATGCCATATCCGTCGCGCCTTCCTGATATGCACAGTTGAACATTTCGTATATCTAATGCATACTCCGGGCAGACTTTTTGTCTGGAGGGAGACACCGATGAAGGATCGCGCCAGCACTGCCTCTGAGCGAGTCTATATCGCCCTGCGGGAGGCTATCCTTTCATGGGAGCTTCAACCCGGACAGCCCCTTTTTGAAGACGATTTAGCGGAGAAGTACGGCGTCAGCCGCACACCGGTGCGCGAAGCACTGCGCCTGCTCAGTCGGGAGGACCTGGTCCGGATCACACCAGGACGCGGAGCTTTCGTCACCGATATTTCAGTGAAGACGGTGGTTGAGTTGTACCAGATCAGACAAGCCCTTGAGGGTCTCTCTGCCCAGCTTGCTGCCGAGCAGGATCACGTTGGCAAGGAATTTGAGGCGTTGCTCCAGCGTTTTGAAGAGGCGCCCAAGATGATTGCTGAAGGGCGCATCCAGGATTACGACCTTCTGAACCAAGAGTTAGGCAGAACGATAGCCAAGGCTTCCGGCAACGAACTGCTGCAGCGCCAGCTTGAAGCTCTATGGCAGCAAGCTCGGCGCTTCCGGCGCTTGACCTTCCTCCGGGCTGACCGTCTTATTCAAACCGTCGAGCCGAACAAGGCCATCCTTATGGCCATCCGTGCCCATGATGGGAAGCGCGCCTCGGAGCTGACGCAAGACATCCTGCAGAAGAGCCTCAGCCACCACTTGTTGCAGTTCGGCCTTCGGGGTATGGACCTGACCACTCAGGTCAAGATTCCCGTTGGGCAGAAATCGTAAGCAGGAGCCTAGAGCCAGCTCACTGCGGGAAATCCGCCCACTCCTCAAACTACGCTGCCAGTAATTTCCTGTAGGTCGGTTTCCTGTTCTGCATTGAAACGGCGATAACCGTCCCTGTCACGTCAGGCTCCCCCGCCCTAGGATTTTCTTGGACACGGAATTGGGGCATGATGCCACAAACTCAAGGAGGTGTCCATGATGGATGGAAAGGGCGAGGGAGCACTTGATCGAGGCCGCGTTGAGCGAGGGAGATTCTCCTCTCGGCGCAAGAGCGGAGCGGTGATGCGGCTGCTGCATGGGGAAGAGTTGGACGCGCTGTCCCGGGAGTTGGGCGTCACGGCGGCGACCC
>VGPF01000026.1 GCA_016875535.1 Chloroflexota bacterium | reverse complement strand
GTCGTCTCCCTGGAAGAGCACGCCATTGACCTCATCACCAGCCGCGATAACCTGCGCCTCACCCTCATAGACCCGGACGGCTCCCAAAGGACCCACCGCTACTCCCTCAGGCTCTACACCGCCAGAAAGCGCCTGCGCATGCTCGCCGATTGCGGTCTCCAGGTGGAAGCCGTCTACGGCAGCTTCGATGGCATCCCCCTCACCCTCCGCGCTCCGCGCCTCATCATCGTCGCAAGAAAGCCCCTGTAGCCTATCCGAACTGCAAGCATGTCAGCGCTCCCCCGAATCAGAAAGCGTCCCACCCTTAGGGTTCTCAATGTTCTCCTCAGGCCGCCTCGCCCAAGCGATAAGACAGACTGGCTTGCCTGCGGCCGGAACCCCGAGCTTGTTCGTCTGTACGGCAACAACCCAGACGACCTCCCGCCGTTCAAGCAGGAGGTTAACCGATGGTATGCTGCCACCAGAAGAGACTCCCTCTCATGGATGATCGAGGCGGACAGCCGGTGCATCGGCCACGTCAGGCTGCACAGCCTGGATGCTCCGAACCGACGGGCCCGGTTGGCCATCGGCATCTTCAACCCCAACTACTGGGGTCGTGGCTTCGGAACGGAGGCCGTCCGATTGGTGCTCCAACACGCCTTCAAAGGCTTGAACCTCCACCGCGTTGACCTTAGAACCCTCTCGTACAACCTCCGCGCCATCAAGTCCTTCGAGAAATGCGGCTTCGTCCGCGAAGGCGTTGAACGGGAGTCGGCCCTTGTCTCAGGCAGATGGGAGAGCGACCTTCTCATGAGCATTCTGGAGCATGAGTACCGTCGTGTCCGCACAAAGCATGCCGAAGAACTCTACCGAACCTCTGAAGTGAGCCTTGAAAGGGCTGCGGAGCTAGCCGGTCTTTCCGTCAGAGCGATGATGGAGCACCTCAGGCGACGGAAGATACCAAGCCGGTACGACCGCACGAGCCTCCAAGAGGACCTCGCCTCCATTAAGGCGCGTGCCCGGAAAAAGTAATCCGCCTCTGCCTAGCCGCGCAAGCATTCCCCCTCCTTGCTCCTTCACCCATCCTAGACACTACTTGACATTACTCGCATACTTGATTGTAGAGGGGTGAGTTCGCTCTCCCCTCGGCCTGCGAAAAGGCGCGGACGGTCCACGGGCCGCCGGGACAAACACCCTGAACGCGTCAGGGATAAAACCTGGCGGGCCGTTACTGCCGGTCTCGATGCGGGCCGCGGAAAAGTGAATAGCCGGTGCGCATGGCGGAGGTCCGGTGAGATCTGCATAAGTCTCTACGAACCGCTCCATCTGCACATCTCCAGGGCAACGGCCCGTGGACGACGCCTCTTCTCCCCTCGAAAGGAAAAGATGTGCGGGCCGTGTAATCGGCCACCCGTCGTAGGCCCACACGCGGGCTGTCGCGGCTGACACCTGTCGCCGGCGCATCCGTGGGCCGTCCAGCCTCCGGGCTGGCGCGCGGCGCGCTTAGAGAAGCGTGCCGCAGACACCCGAACGGACCGTCCGCGCACCTGGCAGCCCCACAGGGAATCTCCCTCCCAGAACCCCGCTCCCTGCTCCCTGAACCCGCCTTTCAGCAAGCATCCTCGCCGATATGCTTGCTCATCTTGGCAAGCATTGACAGATGCATGCTCGGCTAGGTATGATGTGTAGGTTGTCCGGCGAGAGCACCCCCATGACCACTGAGAAGAACCCCCACGCCCAGTACCTGGCCGGCCTTGGCGCCTCCAAGGGCGGCAAGGCGCGCGCCGATGCCCTCTCGCCGGAGGAGCGCAAAGAGATCGCCCGGAAGGCCGCAGAGGCCCGATGGGGCAAAGGAGAAGCCATGCCCGCAGCTGGCAAGTCCAACGGCCGCAAGGCCGGAGGCAAGATCAACGTCGCCATCATCGGCCTGGGGAACTGCGCCTCGTCCCTGGTCCAGGGCGTCCAGTACTACCATGAGGCGGCGGAGAACGAAGATATCCCCGGCCTGATGCACCCGGTCCTCGGCGGCTACCACATCTCGGATATCAACTTCGTCGCCGCCTTCGATGTGGACAAGAACAAGGTCGGCAAGGACATCGCCGAGGCCATCTACGCCAAGCCCAACAACACCATCAAGTTCTCCGATGTGCCCAAGACCGGCGTCAAGGTCCTCCGCGGCATGACACACGATGGCATCGGCAAATACCTGGAGGACGTGGTCCAGAAGGCCCCCGGGACAACGGTGGACGTGGCCGAAGTCCTCCGAGAGACCAAGGCGGACGTCGTCATCAACTACCTGCCGGTAGGCTCCGAGGTCGCCACCAAGTGGTATATGGAGCAGGCCCTGGCGGCGAAGGCGGCCGTCATCAACTGCATCCCCGTCTTCATCGCCTCCGACCACGGCCACTGGGCCGAGCGCTTCAAGAAGGCGGGCGTCCCCATCATCGGCGACGACATCAAGTCCCAGGTGGGTGCCACCATCACGCACCGGGTGCTGACGCGCCTCTTTCGCGATCGCGCCGTCCACCTGGACCGCACCTATCAGCTCAACTTCGGCGGCAACACCGATTTCCTGAACATGCTGGAGCGGGAGCGCCTGAAGTCCAAGAAGATCTCCAAGACGCAATCGGTGAACTCCCAGCTGGAAGTGCCTCTGGCCGCCGAGAACATCCACATCGGCCCCAGCGACCATATCCCCTGGCTCCAGGACCGCAAGTGGTGCTATATCCGCATGGAGGGCCGCGGCTTCGGCAACGTGCCGCTGAACCTGGAGCTGAAGCTGGAAGTGTGGGACAGCCCCAACTCGGCGGGCGTGGTGATAGACGCGATCCGCTGCGCCAAACTGGCCCTGGACCGGGGCGTCGGCGGGCCGCTGGAGGCGCCCTCCTCCTACTTCATGAAGTCGCCGCCCAGGCAGTTCGCGGACAGCGTGGCGCGCCTGAACCTGGAGGACTACATCGCCGGGAAGATCGGCGCGAGCGTGCCGGAGAAGAAAAAGTAGCGGCGAAGGCATCCGACAGAGACGGTTTCTTCAGGGCCACCGCATGCGGTGGCCCTGAATTTTTTCAGACACATATCCAGGTAGGGCGCGGCTCAGCCAAGCCCGAAGGCTCAAGGGCGAATGCCACCCACAAAGAGCAATCCAGTGCCACCCACCCCGGTGCGGCCTGAGGCCGACCCCCTACCAGGAGAATCGGCTGTTGCCTAGGGTAACGTCATTCCAGGTAGGGGCGCGGCTCAGCCAAGCCCGAAGGCTCAAGGGCGAATGCCACCCGCAAAGAGCAATCCAGGCCACCCACCCCGGTGCGGCCTGAGGCCAGCACACCAGGAGAAAAGGCACGCACAAAGGGCCTATGACGCGCCGATGCGGGAGCGGAGGTAGGCCGTCATGAAGCCGTCCAGGTCGCCGTCCAGGACGGCTTCGGCGTTGGAGGTCTCGTAGTCGGTCCGGTGGTCCTTCACCTGCTTATAGGGGTGGAGGACGTAGCTGCGGATGCGGTTGCCGAACTCAGCGGGAACGTACTCTCCCTTGATCTGGGCCTGCTCCTCGGCGCGCTTGGCGAGCTCCAGCTGCATGAGGCGGGACATGAGGATGGTCATGGCCGCCTCCTTGTTCTGGCGCTGGGAGCGCTCGTTCTGAACGCTGACGGTGGTGCCCGTCGGGATATGGACGATGCGCACCGCCGTGGCGACCTTCTGGACGTTCTGCCCGCCCTTGCCGCCTGAGTGGAAGATATCTATGCGGAGGTCGTTGGGGTTCACCTTCACGTCCACATCGCCCTCCGCCTCCGGCATCACCTCCACCAGGGCGAAGGAGGTATGCCGCGCGTGGTCGGCATCGAAAGGGGAGAGACGCACCAGGCGGTGGGTCCCCTTTTCCGATTTCAGGTAGCCGTAGGCGTACTTGCCCTTGACTTCGATCTGGGCGCTCTTGATGCCGGCCTCTTCACCGGCGTTGAGGTCCAGGATGGTGGTCTGGAAGCCGCGGCGCTCTGCCCAGCGGAGGATCATGCGCATCAGCATCTCAGCCCAGTCCTGGGACTCGGTGCCGCCTGCGCCCGCGTGGAAGGAGACGATGGCGCTGCGGTTATCGAAGGGCCCCTGGAAGGCGACTTCGACCTCCAGCTTGTTGAGGGCATCAGCGAAGCGGGCGACCTCCTGCTCCAGGTTAACCTGGAAGGACTTATCGCCCTCGGCAAGCTCCAGCATCTCATCGAAGGAGGCGGAGTCCTTCTCCACCTTGCGCCAGGTGGAGACCGTCTCCCGGAGGTCGGCGAGGCGGCGCATCTGGAGGCGCGCCTGCTCAGGGGAGGACCAGAAATCGGGGGCCGCGGAGCGACTTTCTAGCTCCTGGAGCTCTTTCTCTTTGGCGGCCAGGTCAAAGCCGCACCACGTGGCCGTGGATGCGTTCGCGAAGCTGGCGTATCTGCTCTTTCAGTTCGTTCATAGGGGAAAGAAAGGGCGGCCCCGGAGGTCCGGGGCCGCCCGTGCCTTCTGCGATTATTCGCCGGGATCGAAGATGCGGTCCTTCTTCTCCTCGGCAGGGTCAAAGACCCGCCCATCCGCCTCGTCCGTCAGGTCGTCGTCATCATCCTCGTCGTCATCAATGTCGTCCAGGTCGTCGTCGCCTGCGCCGGCGGCCTCTTCAGCCAGCTTGCCCAGGCTCATATCCAGGCCTTCGCCGATGGGCTGGAGGTTGCCTTCCAGCATGGAGAGGGCGGGGCTGGGCTTGGCCAGCTCGGCCTGGACTTCCTGGGAACGTGCCGGGATGAGGCGGCCGATGATAACGTTCTCCTTGGGGCCAAGGAGGTGGTCAACCGCGCCGCTGACGGCGGCCTCGGTTAGGATGCGGGTGGTCTCTTGGAAGGAGGCGGCGGCCAGGAAGCTCTCCGTGTTGAGGGAGGCCTTGGTGACGCCCAGAAGGACGGGCTGGGCCGTGGCAGGCTCGCCGCCTTCGGAGACGATCTTGGCGTTGACCTCCTCGAAGGCGAAGCGGTCCAGGAGCTGGCCGGGCAGAAGCTCCGTATCGCCGGGGGTGTCCACGCGGACCTTGCGCAGCATCTGGCGGACGATGATCTCGATGTGCTTGTCGTTGATCGTCACGCCCTGGGCGCGGTAGACCTTCTGCACCTCTTCCACCATGTACTCCTGGACCTGGTCGCGGCCCAGGATGCGGAGGATGTCTTGCGGGTTGACGGGGCCTTCCGTGATGCGGTCGCCGGCGCGGACATTCTGGCCGGGTTTCACGATGAGACGGGCGGCGGCGGGCAGGGCGTAGTGGCGCTCGTCGTTCTCCTCATAGGAGATGGAGACCTTCTTGCCCTTGACCGAGGCCTTGCCTGCGATGCGCGCGGTGATCTGGTCGTCCGATTTCTTGCCCTTATCGGCAAGGACGGTGCCGACCTCCACCATGGTGCCGTCCGTGACGGCGGCCTTGAAGCCTGCGGGGATATCGTACTCGTCCGTGTAGGTCTCCGTGTGGACGATGGAGATGCGGCGGCCCTCATCGGACTCCTGGACCTCCACGCGCCCGTCAATCTCGGCCACGATGGCCTGACCCTTGGGGGAGCGGGCCTCGAAGAGCTCTTCCACGCGGGGGAGACCGCTGGTGATGTCCACGCCGGCCACGCCGCCGGTGTGGAAGGTGCGCATGGTGAGCTGGGTGCCGGGCTCGCCGATGCTCTGGGCGGCGATGATGCCGACGGCCTCGCCCTCTTGCACCAGGCGGCCTCGGGCAAGGCTGCGGCCGTAGCAGTGCTGGCAGACGCCGCGCTTGGCGCCGCAGGTGAGGGGCGAGCGGACGTAGACGCGGGCATGCTCCACGCCGACGACGTTATTGGCTTCCTCTTCAGACATGTTCTTCTTGTCCACCAGGTACTTGACGGAGTCGACCCAGCTGGCGGCGATGCCCAGTTCCGCTTCCGGAACCCTGGCGGCCTTGAGCTGCTTGGCGCGATACTCCTTGAGGGCCGCGCCGAGGGTCTTGGCAACGGCCTCCGTGATCTCTTGGTTGCGCTCCACCATCACTTCGCCCGTCACGGGATTGGCGATGGCAGAGGCGGCCATGCGGCCGACGATGCGATCTTCGAACTTGCCCATGAGGGGCTTATCCGGGCGGTCCGTGATCCAGACGCCCTCCATGGTGCTGCAATCGCCGGCGAGGACGATGACGTCTTGGGCGACGTCAATCAAGCGGCGGGTGAGGTAGCCGGAATCGGCGGTGCGGAGAGCCGTATCGGCCAACCCCTTGCGCGCGCCGTGGGTGGAGATGAAGTATTCGAGGACGGAGAGGCCCTCGCGGAAGCTGGCCTTGATGGGCAGCTCGATGATGCGGCCTCGGGGGTCGGTCATGAGGCCGCGCATGCCGGCCATCTGCTTCACCTGGGCGATGTTGCCCTTGGCGCCGGAGGTGGCCATCATGTAGATGGAGCCGTAGGTGGGCATGCGCTCCTTGATGATCTTCTCCATGTCCTCGGAGGCGCGGGTCCAGATCTTCACGGCTTCGCGGTAGCGCTCTTCCTGGGTGATCAGGCCGCGCTGGAACTGCTTGTCCAGGGCCAGGATTTCCTTATCCGCATCGTCCAGGATCTTCTTTTTCACATCGGGAACGATGATGTCGTTGATGGCGATGGTGGCGCCGGACTGGGTGGCGAAGCGGAAGCCGAGCTTCTTGACGGCATCCAGCATGGCAGCGGTGCTGGCATTGCCCAGGGCCTGGTAGCAGAGGCCCACGGTCTCCTTGAGCTCGCGCTTGTCCATGACCTTGTTGAGGTAGGGCAGGTTAGCTTCCGCCGGGATGGTCTGGTTGAAGATGACGCGGCCGACGCTGGTCTTGAGGTAGCCTTCGATGCCCTGGAGGCCCCGGACCTGAATCTCCGCCTGGAGGTCAATATCCCCCAGGTCGTACATGAGGCGGGCATCGGCCGGGGCGGCGAACTTGCGCCCTTCGCCCTTGGCGCCCTTGCGGACGGTGGTGAGGTAGAAGCAGCCCAGGACCATGTCCAGCGTGGGGGCCACCACGGGCTCGCCGGAGCTGGGGGAGAGCATGTTGTTGGTGCTCATCATCAGCTTCTTAGCCTCCATGACGGCGGCGCGGGAGAGCGGGACGTGAACGGCCATCTGGTCGCCATCGAAGTCGGCGTTGAAGGCGGCGCAGACCAGGGGATGGATCTGGATGGCGCTGCCTTCCACCAGGACGGGCTGGAAGGCCTGGATGCCCAGGCGGTGCAGGGTGGGAGCGCGGTTCAGGAGCACCGGGCGGTTCTTGATGACGTCTTCCAGGACGTCCCAGACCTCCGGCCGGACGCGCTCCACCATGCGCTTGGCGCTCTTGATATTGTGGGCCAGGCCGAGGGCCACCAGGCGGTGCATCACCAGGGGCTTGAAGAGCTCCAGGGCCATCTTCTTGGGAAGGCCGCACTGGTTGAGGGCGAGATCGGGGCCGACGACGATGACGGAGCGGCCGCTGTAATCCACGCGCTTGCCCAGGAGGTTCTGGCGGAAGCGGCCCTGCTTGCCGCGGAGCATATCGGAGAGGGACTTGAGGCGGTGGTTGTGGCTGCCTTCGATGGCGCGGCCGCGGCGGCCGTTGTCTATGAGGGCGTCCACGGCCTCTTGGAGCATGCGCTTCTCATTGCGGATGATGATCTCCGGCGCGCCGAGCTCCAGCAGGCGGCGGAGGCGGTTGTTGCGGTTGATGGTGCGGCGGTAGAGGTCGTTCAGGTCGCTGGTGGCGAAGCGTCCGCCGTCCAGCTGCACCATGGGGCGCAGATCGGGCGGGAGGACGGGGAGGACGCGGAGGACCATCCAGGCGGGGTCGTTGCCGCTCTTGCGGAAGGACTCCACCACGCGGAGCATCTTGGTGGCCTTCTTGCGGCGCTGGCCTGAGGTGGAGTGGATCTCTCCGCCCAGGGACTCCTTGAGCTTCTCCAGGTCGAGCCCGGTGAGGAGATCCAAGACGGCCTCTGCGCCCATGGCGGCCTTGAAGAAGTCGCCGTACTTATCGCGAAGCTCGCGGAAGCGGTTCTCCGGGAGGAGCATGCGGGGGCGGATCTCTTCCACCTCGCCCAGGGCGGCTTGACGCTCGTCTTCCGCCAGGCGGCGCTTCTCATCCAGCTCGCGGCGCATCTTGTTGGACTCGCGGGTGGCGCTGTCCTTGTGGGCCTCGATGAGCGCCTCCACATCCTCCGTCCGCTCTTCCTTGATGCCCGCGTACTCCTTGCGGAGCTCGGCGAGCTTGGCCTCTTTGCGGTTGGCCAGGACTTCCAGGTTATCGGCGTCCACTTTGGAGGACTTGCCGGCGATCATCTTGCCGTAGAACTCGATGGCCGCCTCGGGCTTTTCGCCCATGGTGGCTTGGAGCTCTTTCTTCACTTCGCCGGCCGTCTTCTCCATCTCCTTCTCGGCGGCCTTCAACTCGGCGTCCACTTCCTTCTCGATGGCCTTGCGCTTCTCTTCCAGCTCGGCCAGGGTCTTCTGGTTGGCCTTAGCCGTCTCTGCGATCTTGTCCTGGACGTCCTTGCCGGTGTCCTGGTTCTTGCCCTTCAGCTCTTCTTCCAGACCCTCCAGGATCTTCTTGCGCTTCTCTTCGTCCACAGCCGTGACCACATATTGGGCGAAGTAGAGGACGCGCTCAAGGCTCCTGGGCGAAAGGTCCAGGAGGAGGCCGATCCGGGTAGGCGTGCCTTTGGCGAACCAGATATGGCTCACGGGGGCGGCCAGCTCGATGTGGCCCATGCGCTCGCGCCGGACCTTGGAACGGGCCACTTCCACGCCGCAACGGTCGCAGATGATGCCCTTATAGCGAACGCGCTTGTACTTGCCGCAGTAGCATTCGAAGTCCTTGGTGGGACCGAAGATGCGCTCGCAGAAGAGCCCGTCTTTCTCGGGCTTCAGCGTGCGGTAGTTGATGGTCTCAGGCTTGGTGACCTCGCCGTAGGACCAGTTCCGGATCTGCTCCGGGGAGGCCAGGGAGATGCGAATCGCATTGAAGTCGTTCGTTTCCGGCATGGCTCATGTCCCCTTTCGCTATTCCTCGTCCTCGTCGTCCTCTTCATCGCCTTCAACGGCAGCCTTGGCCTTCTTGGCCTTGGACTTGGTGGTTTCCTCTTCGCCCTCGCCCCCCTCGGTCTCGGCGGCATCGCCTTCGGCGGCGGTGAGGTTCTCAACGGGAGCCTCGACGGTCTCTTCATCGGCGACGTCGGAGGTCAGCTCGTCCAGAAGGCTGATGCGCTCCTGTTCCTCGTTCAGCAGCTCCACGGCCAGCCCGAGGCTCTGCAGCTCCTTGAGAAGGACGTGGAAGGACTCGGGCACGCCCGGCTGGGAGATGTCCTCGCCTTTGACGATGGCCTCATAGGTCTTGACGCGGCCGACGACATCGTCCGACTTGACGGTGAGCATCTCCTGGAGGTTGTAGGCGGCGCTATAGGCCTCCAGGGCCCAGACCTCCATCTCGCCGAAGCGCTGGCCGCCGAACTGGGCCTTGCCGCCCAGCGGCTGCTGGGTGATAAGGGAGTAGGGGCCGGTGGAGCGGGCGTGGATCTTGTCTTCCACCAAGTGGATGAGCTTCATCATGTAGATGTTGCCGACGGTGACGGGCTGATCGAAGGGCTGGCCCGTCTTGCCATCGTAGAGCTGGACCTTGCCGAAGATGGGAGGCGCAAGGCGGCGCTCCGCGTGGACCTTGCGGATCTCCGAATAGAGTTGGGCATCGCTCATGTTCTTGGCGCTGACGCCCGCGACCTCTTCCAGCCAGATCTTGTTGCAGGAGCGGGTGGCAAAGCCGGGGGAGCCTTCGCCGAAGACCTTTTCGCCGTCAACGCCGCGCTCTTTGAGCCACTTTTTGGCCTGGGCGTAGTCAATGCCGGGGCCGTTCAGGGCGCCGCTCTGGGCCAGGATCCAGGCGCGGCCCAGGCTGTCTTCGATCATGGCGTCTTCCGCGCCGTCAAAGACGGGGGTGCTGACGGTGAGATGCATGGTCTTGGCGGCCATGCCCAGGTGCGTCTCCAGCACCTGGCCCAGGTTCATGCGGGAGGGCACGCCGATGGGGTTGAGGACAACGTCAACGGGCGTGCCGTCCGGAAGGAAGGGCATGTCCTCCGTGGGGAGGATGCGGGAGATGACGCCCTTGTTGCCGTGGCGGCCGGCCATCTTATCGCCCTCGGAGATCTTGCGGGTCTGGGCGATCCAGACGCGGACCAGGCGATTGACGCCGGGGGAGAGCTCGTCATGATTCTCCTGGGAGAACTCCTTGACATCAATGACTTTGCCGCGCTCGCCGTGGGGGACGCGGAGGGAGGTGTCCTTCACCTCGCGTGCCTTCTCGCCGAAGATGGCGCGGAGGAGCTTCTCTTCCGCCGTCAGCTCGGTTTCGCCCTTGGGGGTGATTTTGCCGACGAGGATATCGCCGGGGCCGACCTGGGCGCCGATACGAATGATGCCCTTTTCGTCCAGGTCGCGGAGGCTCTCTTCGCCGACGTTGGGGATATCGCGGGTGATTTCCTCCGGGCCGAGCTTGGTGTCCCGGGACTCCACCTCGTACTTTTCGATGTGGATGGAGGTGAAGAGGTCTTCCTTCGTCATGCGCTCGCTGAGGACGATGGCGTCTTCGAAGTTCAGGCCCTCGAAGCTCATGAAGGCGCAGAGGACGTTCTGGCCCAGGGCCAGCTCGCCCTTGTCCGTGGAGGAGCTATCGGCCAGGGGCTGGCCCTTCTTGACCACTTCGCCCAGGCGGACGATGGGGCGCTGGTTCATGCAGGTGCCCTGGTTGCTGCGGACGAACTTCATGAGGCGGTATTTCTCTTCGGCTCCCTGGGCGTCCCGGACGACGATCTCCTGGGAGCTGACCGTCACGACGACGCCATCGCCCCTGGAAAGGACGACCTGGCCGCTATCGCGGGCGACGCGGGCCTCCATGCCGGTGCCGACCACCGGCGCCGTGGGGCGCAGGAGAGGCACGGCCTGGCGCTGCATGTTGGCGCCCATCAAGGCGCGGTTCGCGTCGTCATGCTCCAGAAAGGGGATGAGGGAGGTGGAGACGCTCACGATCTGCTTGGGTGAGACGTCCATGAAGTCAATGTTTTCCGGACTCTCCAGGGTGAAATCGCGGCCGCGGCGGACCTCGATCTTCTCATCCAGGAGCTGGTACTTCTCGTCCAGGGCGGCGTTGGCCTGGGCGATGGTGAAACCCTCCTCCTTATCGGCGGAGAGGTATTCGAAGCCGGGAGAGGCGTAGGGCTTAACCTTGACGCTCTTGAGCTTGAGCTTGGCGATCTTCTCCGCCTTCTCCTCCGTGATGACCTCGCCGGAGCGGACGATGGGCTTGCCATCGGCCCCTTCGACGGTCTCGCGGGCGGTGCGGCCGGTGAGCTCATCCGCCTTGGCCGGGGCCCCCTTGAAGATACGGCGGTAGGGCGTCTCGATGAAGCCGTAGTCGTTCACGATGGCGTAGGTGGCCAGGGAGCCCAGGAGGCCGATGTTGGGGCCTTCCGGCGTCTCGATGGGGCAGATGCGGCCGTAGTGGGAGTGGTGGACGTCGCGGACGTCGAAGCCGGCGCGCTCGCGGGAGAGGCCGCCGGGGCCGAGGGCGGAGAGGCGGCGCTTGTGGGTCAGCTCGGCCAGGGGGTTGGTCTGGTCCATGAACTGGGAGAGCTGGGAGCCGCCGAAGAACTCTTTGATAACCGCCACGATGGGGCGGATGTTGATAAGGGCCTGGGGCGTGGCCTGGGTGGGATCAATGAGCGTCATGCGCTCCTTGACCACGCGCTCCATGCGGAGGAGGCCGATGCGGGTCTGGTTCTGGGTCAGCTCGCCCACGGCCCGGATGCGGCGGTTGCCCAGGTGGTCAATATCGTCGCCGCGGTCCTGGCCGTTGTTGATGGCGATCATCTTCTTGATGATGAGCACCAGGTCGTCATTGGAGAGGACGCGGGTCTCCTTGGTGGGCTGGCTCTTCTTGCCCTTGTCCAGGCCCAGGCGCTGATTGACCTTGTAGCGGCCGACGCTGCCGAGATCGTAGCGGCGGTAGTTGAAGAAGAGGGTGTTGAGGAGATTCCTAGCGTTGTCCAGGCTGGGCGGCTCGCCGGGGCGGAGCTTGCGGTAGAGGTCTATGAGCGCCTCATCCTGGTTGCGGACGCCGGGCTCTTTTTCCAGGGTGGTCTTGATATAGGGGTGCTCCGAGTCCTTATCCACGTCCTTGAAGAGCTCCAGGAGCTTCTCATCGGTGCCGTAGCCAAGGGAGCGCAAGAAGGTGGTGACGGGAATCTTGCGCTTGCGGTCCACCTTGACGGAGATGATGCTCTTGTTGCTCGTCTCGAACTCGAGCCAGGCGCCGCGGTTGGGGATGAGCTTGGCGGAGCAGAGGCGGCGGCCCGTGGCGGGGTCCTCTTCCAGCATGAAGTAGACGCCGGGCGAGCGCACCAGCTGGCTGACCACGACGCGCTCGGCGCCGTTGATGATGAAGGTGCCCTGCTCCGTCATGATGGGCAGATCGCCCATGAAGACCCAGTTCTGGGTCACTTCACCTTTGCCTTCGCCGGCCTTCTTCTCCAGCTCAACATAGGCGTAGAGCGGGGCCGCGAAGGTCTTATCGCGCTCCTTGCACTCGTCAATGGTGTACTTCGGCTCCCGGAACTCGTGCTTCAGGAAGCGAAGGGCGTAGCGGCCACCGGTGAAGTCTTCGATGGGGGAGACCTCATCGAAGAGCTCCGTGATGCCCTCCTTCAGAAGCCACTCGTAGGAGCGGACCTGAAGGCGGATGAGGTTCGGGACTTCCAAGACCTCTGGGATCTTGGCGTACGAACGCCGCGCAAGGGACGGGTCTCCATGGGACGGACTGACCGTCATGGTCATGGCAATACGCTCCTTAGGAAACTACGACTGCTTGAGAAAGCAAAAAACGCCCGTCGCGGGCGAAAAGGCGGCACGGAGGCGAACTGTTTCAGAGATAACGAAAGGCATGTGCTTTCGGTAGGGCGGAAAAGGGCAACGTCTATTCTATGGGCAGCGGCCAGGAAAGTCAACCAGGCCAACAGGAAGAAGGAACAAGAGGTCCAGGGAGCAAGGAGCAGGGTTGCCGGAAAGAGAGGCGCCAACAGAAGGGAAACGTGTTCTGTAAAGTCGTCTTGCAGGGTCAGAGGCGGACCGGGAGACTCTTTGCCAGCCTCATCTCCTTGATGGTCACGGCGCAGGCGAAGGCGTGGACCTGAACCCCGGCTCTGTGGGCTTTGCGAAGGAGGCGCCCAAAGTCCGGGTCGGTGGCATCGTTGGGGCCGAAGCTTGTCGCGTCCGAGCGCTGGACGATGAAGACGGCGGCGGCCTGGTGCCCCTCGCGCTTGGCCTGGATAAGCGTCTCCACATGACGCCGCCCGCGCTCTGTGGGGGCGTCCGGAAAGATGGCTTTGCCCCTCACCACAAGGGTGGCCGATTTCAGCTCCACGTAGCAGCGCCCGCTCGGCCCGGTGAGCATGGCGTCCAGGCGGCTGTGGCCGTAGGCGACCTCCGGCCGGAGGGTGCGGTAGGCGGCGAAGGGAGGCAACCGCCCTGCGGCAAGGGCCTCAGCGAAGAGGGCGCGGGGGAGCCGCGAATCGCAGGAGACGAGGCTTTGGGGCATGCGGACAAGCTGGAGGTCGTAGGCCGTCTTGCGCATCCCTCCCGCCTTGCCGGCGATATAGACGGTGCGCCCCGGCACCAGCAGCTCGCGCATGCGCCCAGTATCGGCCACGTGGACGCGCAATCGCTCGCCCTGCGCATCAACGATGGCGATGAAGCGGTTGGGACGTTCAAGGAAGAGGCCGGGAATCAGCGGTGGAAGGAGCATGGGGAGAGCGTACCGGATATGGCAAATGCACTGAACACCCTGCAATCACTGAACGGCAAGACGAGCGATTGCGGTGGAGAGGCCAAGCTATTTACGCGGGTGCTCCACCCGGTGGATAGGGCAGCGGCGGACGCCGAAGCGGGCGTAGATCCAGCAGAAGCCCAGGATGCCGGTGACGATGGGGTAGATGGCTACGAGGCCGACGATGAGCGCATCAACCCCATCGAGGACGACATAGCTGAGGAGCAGCAGGAGCGCCCCGAGGAGGATCCGCAAGAGCCTATCTATCCTGCAAGTGTTTTCAATCATATGAGTTGACGATGCGGTGAGCGTTGCCGCGAGCTATGGTACCGCAGACGACGCTCTTTTTACCACGCCGCCGCGGTGAAAAGGAAGCGTGAATCGGCCGCGCCGTGGAGGAGGCCGCGCTCGGCATCGCGCACGATGGCGCAGACGTGGCCAAAGCCGGGGGCGAAATCGCGAAGGGTCTCGACGTCATGCCCCATCGCCGCAAGGGCGCGCCGGGTCTCCTGCGGGATGCGCCCTTCCAGGCTCAGGCGTCCCGGCAGGTATTCGTGGGGCCAGAAGGAGTTGGGGAAGCTCCAGCTGCCCGCGCGGGGCGCCTCCACAGCGGCCTGGGGCGTCATGCCGAACTCGACGATGTTCAGGAAGGCCTGCACCATGCCCTGGGGCTGTTGATCGCCGCCGGGGGTGCCGAAGGTCATGAAGAGCGCGCCATCGCGCAGGACCAGGCCGGGGTTGGGCGTGAGCCTTGGGCGCTTCCACGGCTGGAGCGATCCGGCGTGCGCCGGGTCGAGCCAGCTCTGGTTGCCCCGGCCGGAGATGACGATGCCGAGTCCGGGGACGATAGGCACATCGCCGATGAAATCGCTGGGCGTGGCGGAGAAGCCGTTGCCGTCCTTGTCTATGGCGCAGACGTAGCTGGTATCGCCCTTCGGCTCCTTGGGAGCCGCGGCGGGCTTGGGCCGCGCCCGCGCGCCGTAGCCGCTCACCTCGCCGGGAGGCGGCATCTCCGGCCAGGCGCGCACGGCGTTGATGGCCTTGCGGCGCTCCTTGGCATAGGCATCGCTGAGCAGGACAGCCATCGGCACCTTCACGAAGTCCGGGTCGCCGTAGTAGCGCTCCCGGTCGGCGTAGGTGAGCTTTATCGCCTCGGCAAGGTGATGGAGGTAGGCGGCGCTGTTGTGGCCCATCTTGGCTAGAGGAATGCCTTCCAGGAGCTTCAGCGTCTGCGGGACGGCAGGGCCCTGGCACCAGGGGCCGCAGGCAAAGACGCGATAGCCCTTGTAGTCAACGGAGCATGGCGGCTCTTCGCGGACGGCGAAATCGGCTAGGTCGTCGCGCGTGAGGAAGCCGCCTTGGCGCTTAGCGAAATCGGCCATCGTCTTGGCGATATCGCCCTTATAAAAGGCGTCCCGGACGGCCTGGAGACGCCCCTCGCGGTTCTTCGCCTTGCTTGCCGCCTCGGCGCGCAGGAGCCTCTTGAGCAAGCGGGCGAGGTCGGGCTGTTTCAGCACCTCGCCGGGGAGCGGCGTCCTGCCGTTAGGCGCGAAGACGGCCCAGGTGGTGGTCCATGCGGCCCGCGACTTGTGCTGCATGGCCAAAGCCATCGCCAGGGAGCGGTCCACTCCAAAGCCGCTCTCCGCCAGCTCCAGCGCAGGGGCCGCGACTTGGGCAAAGCTCATGGTGCCATAGCGACTGAGCGCCATGACCCAAGCATCCAAGGCGGCGGGCGTGACGGAGCGCAATATCCCCAGGGGGATCTCGCCCCTGCCGCGCTCCTTCATCGCCTCGATGGAAGCGGCGCGGGGCCAGCGCCCCAGTCCGCTGACGGTGGTGACGCGACGATCCGTGGCGGAATAGAGGATGATGGGCGCGACACCCCCGAGGTTGGTGAGATAGGGGACAAGAACGTTGAGGCAGAGCCCGGCGGCGACGCCTGCATCGGTGGCGTTGCCGCCCGATTGCAGGATGCGCATGCCGGCCTGCGTGGCAAGGTAGTGGCCGGAGGCGACGATGCCCTTGCGCCCCATGACCTGGGGGCGTCGCGTCTCCTGCTGTTCGCCGTAAAAGAGGCCGATGCGCTTATCCGTGGTCACTGTGCGCCTCCGTGGCAGGGCAGTCTAGCGCAAGGGGCGCCGGCCTGTATACTCAGCCGATGCGCCTCTCCAGCAAACGCCTCCTGCGCTGCGGGCTCATCGCGCCGCCTCTCTATGTCGCCTTCGTCTTCGCCGCTACGCTCGCCAGGGGCGACTATAGCTCCATCGGCGTGACGCTGAGCCACCTTGGCGACATCGAAGCGCGGCATGCCTGGGTCTTTAACACCGGCATCGCGGTCTACGGCGCGCTGGTAGCGGCCTTTGCGGCAGGCGTCTACGGCGCTTACAGAGAGACAGGAAAAGTTTCCCCCTCTCTTTTCTTCTCTCCCACCGAGGGAGAGAAGAGAAACAGCTATCTTGCACGCGGCAGAGGTCTGGCCATTGCCGCGCCGCTGGCGCTCTACGGCGCGGCAAACATCGCCATCGGCGCGTTCAAGGTGGATGTGTTGGAGGCGGGCGGCGACCACGGCGCGGAGCACGCCATCCACATCGCGGCGGCGCGGGCGGCCTATGTGCTTGCCATCATCGCGATGGCGGGCGCGGCCTACGCCCTCGCGGGAAAGAGGCGGCTGCGCCTCTTTTCGCTCATCGCCGTGGTGAGTATGGTCGTCTTCGGAATACTCTTCTCGATGGAATCCGTCAAATCGAAGATCGGCCTGTGGCAGAGGGGATTCATCGGCACGGCGGTGCTGTGGGTGGAGGCGCTGGCTGTGGCGATGCATCGTGCGGAACAGAGGGAACGTTTGACCGGTCTTCGCAGGCAGGCGTAGACTCCTGAGCAAGGAGCCGTTCTACGTCAAGCCATTCCGGGCCTCGCCCTGCGGCCAGCCCCGCCGGGATGCAGCGCCCTCACAGCCGTATCCGCACCTTATTCGGCCAGCGCGACTTTCGCCTGCTGGTGACGAGCAACATCCTCACACAGCTCGGCCAGTGGACCCAGCAGGTGGGGCGCGGCTGGCTCATCTACGAGCTCTCCCACTCGGCCTTCCAACTGGGGCTCGTCTCCTTCTTCTCCGGCGCGGCGATGTTCCTTGCCGCGCCCATCGGCGGCGTCCTTTCGGACCGCCTGGACAGGCGGAAGGTCGTCCTGGCGACGCAGCTGAGCTTGGCGATCACGGCGATCACCCTCGCCATCCTCGTCGAGACCAACGCGGTGCGCTTCTGGCACCTCTATGTGACCGCCATCGCCACGGGCGTCAGCGTCTCCGTCAACGGGCCGACGCGCAACGCCATGGTGCACGACCTTGTGGAGCCGGAGAACCTAACGAGCGCGGTGACGGTGAACTCTTTGAGCATGAACGCCATGCGGGTCCTTGGCCCGGCGATGGGCGGCGTGCTCATCGGCTTTTTGGGGACCGAGAGCACCTTCTGGCTGCAGGCAGGCTGCTGCATCCTGGCTATGACGCAGGTGGCGCAGATCGGCCGCCGGCAAAAGGCCCCGGAGCCCTCCAAGACCGGCGTCCTCAAGAGCCTGACGGGCAGCATCGCGGACGGCCTCACCTATATCCGGCGCGACCCTTTCCTCTGGCCGCTCATGGTCATCGCCTTCATCACAGGCCTGCTGGGCTTGGGCTTCCTCCAGCTCATGCCCGCCTACGTGGGCGAGGTGCTCGATTCGGACAACCCGAGGAAGCTCGGCTCGCTCTTGATGGCGGAGGGGATCGGCGCGGTTCTGGGCGCCTTTTTCGCAACCGTCACCAGCGGCATCCAGAAGCGGGGACGCATGCTCCTCATCCTCGTCGCGGTCTATGGCGTCTGCCTGGCCCTCCTTGGGCTCATCAGCAACTTCTTCGGAGCTATGGCGATGCTGTTGGCCTTGGGCGGCCTGGCCTCCCTGATGCTGACGAACAACAACGTGCTTATCCAGCTCTACGTCTCCGAGCAGTATCGCGGGCGCGTCTTCTCCATCTACTTCATGAACTTCAGCCTTGCGCCTCTAGGGACGCTCGTCGCCGGCTCCCTCACCAAGGCGGTCTCCCTGCAGACGACCTTTATCATCTTGGGAGCCTTGGTGACCTTGGCGGCGGTGGTGATCGGCGGGCGCTACCCGCGATTGCGCACCGGCTGAGCAAGCCACCCGGCAGAGAGAGGCGGGGACGGTCTCCGTGGGAAAGGTGCTTGGCAAGCGGCGGCGGTACTTCATCCTTGGCGGCATCGCGGGGCCCGTCGTCTTTGCGCTCCTCATCATCGCCGCCGATCTCCTGCACCCGGAGTTCGATTTCACGGCCCAAGCCGTGAGCCAGCTCGGCGGGCAGGACGCGCGCTACGGCTGGGTCTTCAACACCGGGGCGATCACTTACGGCCTGCTGCTCATCGCGCTGGCCTGGGGCCTGGGCGCCGCCATAGGCGATGGGCGCAAGATGCTCTTGCTGGCGGGGCCCCTCGCCATCTACGGCATGGCGACGATGCTCGTCGGCGTGCTGGAGGCCAACCCCGGCCTCAGCTACGCGCCGCCGAACCTGCGCGACATGGTGCACGATAGCTCTGCGCGGGCGGCCCTGGCGGCAGCGGGGATGGCGATGCTGATGGCGCGCTACACCATGGGCGGGCACTTCAAGTTCGGCTGGTTCTCCCGATGCGCTTTCGCGGCGGCCACGACCTTCGGCCTGTTCTATCTGCTGAACATCAAGCACGAGTGGAACGGTCTCTGGGAGCGGCTCTTTGTCGCCGTCCTCCTTCTGTGGGTAGAGGTCCTCTCCATCTTTCTCTGGATCCTTGCCGAGCGCCGCGCCCGACAGCCTCCGTATAATGGGGCCTGAGGCCCCAAATGAAACGCCAAGGCTTCCAGCACATCTTCCTGGACTTCGACCGGACGCTCAACGACTCGGACCTGGTCTACGAGCGCAACCTGGAGGGCTTTTTTGGCCTTTCCGGGAGCGACGTGCTGAAGCAGTGGGGCGCCGTCCACCGGCTGGTGGTGAAGGAGCGCCCGCCGAAGGACCATGAGAACCTCTCCCTCCACTTCGAGCTGCTGCTGGAGCGGGTGAAGGCGAAGGGCAAGGGCGGCGCGAAGCGGGAGCTCCAGCGGCGCATCAAGGCGGCGCAGGAGGAGTGCTGGCACGCGACGGCGCTTTTTGAAGAGTCGCTGCCGTTCCTTGGGCGGCTCCACGGCCTGGGCTATACGCTGCACATCGCCACCGGAGACTACGCGAAGACGAAGGCCAAGGCCATCGAGCGGCAGGCGGGGAGGCGGCTCTTCGCAATGACGTTCGATGAGGAGACGCTGGGCGTAGGCAAGGGCAGGCGCGCCTACTTCGATAGGGCGCTGGGGAAGCTGGGCGTGGCGCCGGCGAACGTGTCCATCGTGGGCGATAGCCTGCGGAACGATATCGCGCCCGGGCTGGAAGTGGGCCTGGCGACGGTGTGGGTGCGGCGGAAGAACGAGGCGAACAAGGGCAGGGTGAAGCCGCACCTGACGGTGAAGGCGCTGGTAGAGGCGGAGGGATGGTTTTAGGATGCGGCTTCGCCCAGCGCTACGATAACCTCTGCGAGTTCCGAATATGCTGCTATTGGGATCGTGACACCTTTCCGTAAACGCATTCAGGCTCCTAACGAGAAGAAAGAAGCCAACCACACGATCAGGGAACTGTCCTTTTCAACATCACTTAAACCAATACTGACTGCCTTTCCATATGAAGACTGGAGCTCCAAAAAGATCGCAGATCAGATTCGGGATTACTGGGATGCTTGGCGACAAGCAATACCTGAGGCGTTTGAAGAAGATAAATCTGGCAACTACGTTCTTCTTAGGACACCTGGCGTGTTCAGCCTCCACGCTGTCGCCTTGTTCATCTGGAAAGTTTGCGAGAAGAATCGCGTCGAACCAACGACCAAGAAGATCAAGGAAATGCTCGATAATTCGTCCAAAGCGGCAAAGAAAGCCAATCTTCCTGATATGGCCTCAGCAAAATATTGGGAGTCAGATAATACCGACGGCGCAGCAGTCTTCGGCTCCATGAAGGGCTTTAGCATGCTTGCAGACAACATCAAGGATTTCCTGAAAGATGGCGGGTACTCACTCGACTAATCCATCTGGCACATTGATGAAGACCAACAGGAGGAGGCGCGATAATCGCGCCTCCTCCTGTACTTTTTGGCAATCGGACTGCGGTATACTGGATTTGACCCCAGATTTGCTATTATCGTCCCATGCAGTCCATCTTTGCAGAAGCCCATAAGCTCCTCGCCAAAGGGGAGCACTTCATCCTGGCAACCGTCGTGCGCACCAAGGGCTCGACGCCGCAAAAGCCCGGGGCCAAGCTCCTTGTCCGCAAGGACGGGACGGCCGTCGGCACCCTGGGCGGCGGCTGTGTGGAGGCGGAGGTCTGGGCGGAGGCCAAGAACGTCCTGGCCGAGCGCAAGGGGGCGCAGGTCAAGCGCTTCCTGCTGAACGAAGACATCGCCTCCCGCGACGGCCTGGTCTGCGGCGGCAACATGGATATCATGGTGGACCCGGTCTTCGATCAGCCTGCCCTGCGGCCGCTGATGCAGGAGATCCTGGACGCCTATGATGGCAAGGGCGACCGCGCCATGGCGACGCTCGCTGAGGCGAGCAAGTCCACCGGCCCCATCGGGGCCAAGCTCTTCATCCGGGCCGACGGCTCAACCATCGGCACCCTGGGCAGCGCCGCGCTGGACCGGCGCGCCATGGAGACGGCGCTGACCCTCATGCCCAAGGGGCGCGAGCAGTGGGTCGAGACGGAGGACGGCGCACGGGCCTACGTGGAGGCCTTCACCACGCCGCCCACGGTCGTCATCGCGGGCGGCGGGCACGTCGGCAAGGCCGTCTACACCGTGGCGCGCTTCCTGGGCTTCCGCGTCATCATCGTGGACGACCGCCCGCAGTTCGCCAACACGGAACGCTTCCCGGAGGCCGACAGGATCGTGGTGGACGACTTCGATACGGGCCTCCGCGAGCTGAAGATGACCCCCAACTGCTATGTCATCGTCGCCACGCGCGGCCACAAGCTGGACGACCTGGCGCTCATCGAAGCGGCAAAGTCCCGCGCGGGCTATGTGGGCCTGCTGGGCAGCAAGCGCAAGGCCATCCTTATCTTCCGCGACCTGGTGCGCGAAGGCATCCCGGAAGAGCGCATCCGCGAGATCCGCGCCCCCGTGGGGCTGGACCTGGGCGGGCGCTCGCCCGAAGAGATCGCCGTGAGCATCATGGCGGAGATCCTCTCCGTGAAGCACCAGCGGGACGCGCGGGCGATGACGATGGACGGCAAGGTGGTTGACCAGGCGAAGCAGCTTGCTGCGAAGGTCGCGAAGGCGAAGGTCGTGGCGCGCTCGTGACCACCGCACCGGCCGCCCGCATCTCCGTTGTCCTCCTCGCCGCGGGGGAGTCGTCGCGGATGGCCCAGCCAAAGCAGTCGCTCCTGTGGCAGGGCGTGCCGCTGCTGCGCTACCAGGTGGAGCAGCTGCTGGCGACGACGGCCCAGGAGATCGTGGTTGTCCTGGGCTTCAAGGCAGGCGAGTTCGCCGCCATCCTCAAGCAGGTAAACCCGGGCGGACGCGCGAAGCTGGCGCTGAACCCCAACTACCGCTATGGCAAGACCACTTCCATCAAGATCGGCGTGGAGAATGTCTCGGAAGAGGCCACGGACATCGTCATCCTGGCGGTGGACCAGCCGCGCCCAGCCGCCGTCTATCAACGGCTCTTCGATGCCCACGTCCAGGGCAAGAACCTCATCACTGTGCCTGCCTACCAAGGCAAGCACGGCCACCCGCCGGTCTTCGACGCCTCGCTGGCGCAGGAGCTGGGCCAAATGACGGAGGAGAAGCAGGGCGTGCGCGAGGTCATCGAGCGGCACAGGGACGGCCTGCGCGCCGTGGAGTTCGATACGCCCGCCGTTCTGACGAACCTGAACACGCCGGAAGACTACCAGCAGGCCCTCAAGCAGTTCGGGCAGAAGGCGTAGCGGCTGGTATAATCGGCTGGCGCGCCCGCACCCTCTTCCGCCTCAGAGGCCTCCGTGTTTTTCCAAAAACTGCTCCGTGTCATGGCAGTGAACATCGCATCCCTCGGCTGGGTGGGCCTCTCCCTGTGCATCTCGGCCGTCACCATCGCCGTCGTCATCGCCGGCGCCTTCGTCATCCGCCTCTTCTTCAAAGAGGTCCTGCAGATCAACAGCCCCTTCATGGGCGGCACCTCCCTCATCCTCTCCTTCGTCATCTACCTGAGCATCGTCGGCTGGTTCGCCTGGCGCTACATCCGGCGGCGGCTGCAGATCTAACGCCCGCGCCGGGCGCACGTCTCACCCTGGCGCGGCTCTCTTGTCCGCCTGTATAATCGGCCCGCACCCGACCCCGAACTTCACCTTGGAGGCATCCGATGGCCGCACCGATCGACTACAGCAAATTCGGCCCCATGGGGCTGGACATCCAGATGAAAGAGCCGCGCATCCTGGTGGCGACGCTGAACCGCCCGGACAAGCGCAACGCCGTCAACGCCACCCTGCACACGGCGCTGGAAGACTTCCTCCACATCGTGAACAAGGACCCGGATGTGCGCGCCATCGTCCTCACCGGCGCGGGGCAGGCCTTCTGCGCCGGCGGCGATATGAAGGATATGAGCCAGGACCCGGGCGAAAAGGGCCCCTCCTATATCCTGCGCGGGCCCAAGTGGCTCATCCAGCGCTTCGCCAACTGCGAGGTGCCCATCATCGGCGCCATCAACGGCCCGGCGGCGGGGCTGGGGGCATCCATCGCCCTTATGTGCGATGTCATCTACATGTCGGAGACGGCGCGCATCGGCGATACCCATGTGAACATGGGCCTGGTGGCGGGCGATGGCGGCTGCGTCATCTGGCCGCTGCTCGTGGGCCCGGCGCGCGCCAAGGAGTACCTGATGGCGGGCGAGTACGTGGAGGCCAAGGAGGCGGAGCGCATCGGCCTGGTGAACCACGTGGTGCCGCCGGAGAAGCTCATGGAAGCGGCGCTGGGCTACGCGCGCAAGATGGCCAACGGCCCCGGGCCGGCGGTGCGCTGGACCAAGATGGCGATCAACCGCACCATCTGGCAGAGCATCAACAACGTGCTGGAGTTCAGCCTGGCGGTGGAGGCCCTCTCCGTCCACACGGAGGACAGCCGCGAGGCGGTGACGGCCTTCCGAGAGAAGCGCAAGCCGGAGTTCAAGGGGCGGTAGGGAAGCGCCTTCCCTTGTGAACACGTGTCCGTGTGGACGTACGCAGAGTAAGATCGTAAGTGATGGTGCGTTGCTCTGCTAGTCCCACCCAGGAGTATCTTCATGGGAATAAAGAGACAAACCCGAGGGATGAAGTTCCGAGCTGTGGTCGAATTCGACCCGGAAACAAAGAGCTACGGCGTTTATTGCCCGGAATTGCCAGGCTGCGCGAGCGCAGGGGATACTGAACAAGAGGCCCTGGCGAATATCAAAGAGGCCATCGCGCTTTATCTCGAGCCAATCCCTTTGAAATCGAAGGGGAAAGTGCATGAGGTTGAAGTAGCAGCCTGATGGCGCCACGGCTCCCGCGGCTGACTGCTGATGAGGTAAATCGCGCGCTCCGTCGGCATGGATTCCACCTCGTCTCCCAGAGGGGTAGCCACCAGAAATGGCGTAATCCGGAATCCGGGAAGCACGTCATTGTTCCCTATCACAAAGGCAAACAGCTTCCTTTGGGAACATTGCGGAGCATCATCGAAGGAAGCGGTATCTCTACACGCGACCTCTTGCCGTAGGGTCATACCTCAACATTCCTAATCACCCCTATAGATTGGGTGTTTGGGTCACCTCCTATGCAGCCTACGCTGCCCTCTGAAACGGCATGGCAGCCGCCCATGCCGCTAGGGTATAATTGCCCAATCCTACGCTTCAGGTGCAGCCATGTACGCTTTCTATAAGAACAAGTACCTGCCCATAGCCGAGGCCAAGATGTCCATCTTGACCCACGCCTTCCACTACGGCACCGGCTGCTTCGAAGGCGTCCGCGGCAACTGGAACGAGGATGACGGCCAGGTCTACATCTTCCGCGCCCTCGACCACATGGAGCGCCTCATCAACAGCGCCAAGATCCTCCGCATCAAGGTGCGCTTCACCGCGGAGGAGATGGTGAACATCGCCGCCGAGGTGGTCCGCCGCGGCAACCACAAGGAAGACGTCTACATCCGCCCCCTGGCCTATAAGAGCGCCGAGGTGGTGGCCAATATGAAGGCGCACCTGCTGGAAGACGACGTCATGGTCTTCGCCTTCCCCCTGGGCAACTACCTGGACCCCAACAAGGGCATCCACTGCGGCACCTCCAGTTGGCGCCGCATAGACGACCTGAGCATCCCGGCCCGCGCTAAGATTACCGGTTCCTACGTGAACAGCGTGCTGGCCAAGACGGAGGCCGTGGAGAGCGGCTTCGAAGAGGCCATCATGCTGAACCAGGACGGCCACGTCTCCGAAGGCAGCGGCGAGAATATCTTCCTGGTGAAGAACGGCAAGATTATCACGCCCGCTCCCGGCGATAACATCCTCATCGGCATCACCCGCGAAAGCATCATGACGCTGGCCAAGCAGGAGCTTGGGCTGGACACCATCGAGCGGCAAGTGGACCGCAGCGAGCTCTACCAGGCCGACGAGGTCTTCCTCACCGGCACGGCGGCGCACCTGACTCCTGTGGCGAAGATAGATCACCGCGCCATCGGCGACGGCAAGATCGGCCCGGTGACCCAGCGCCTCCAGACGCTCTACTTCGACGCCATGCGCGGCAAGAACAAGAAGTACATGCACTGGTGCCACCCGGTCTACGATAAGCCGGCCAAGGGCGTCGCCAGGACCAACGGCGCGGCCGCAGCCGCCCGTGCAGGCGACCGCCGCTAAAGAACGGGCCGCCCTCTCCTTTTCTTCCTCTTTCATCGCGGGAAAAGAGTAGCGGGGGCGGTCGCCGGCTGTGCATCATGAGGCGTAGTGACGTCAACTCCTCTTCTCCCCCTCGGCGGGAGAGAACAAAAGAGAGGGGGACTATTACCCTTCCCTGTTTGGCGCCCGCGCAATGATCAACCTCGGCGTTGACTACTTCCTGCTCGTCGTCATCGCGGCGCTCGGCGCGCTCCAGATCACGGCGGCCTCCAGCGGCCTGCGCGGGCTCTGGATCATCCCCCAGCGCCGCGCCGTCTATCTCATCGGCGCTCTGCTTCTCGTGGGCGCCTTCGCCTGGTTCGTGCTGACGGGCGATACGAATATCCCCGGCGATCTGGGCGGCGTGGAGGGCTCAGAGCAGTTCGGCCTCTTCCTCGGCGGAGTCGCCGTGGCGGCTCTGCTGACGGCGGGCATCGCCTCGCTGACCCAGCGGAAGGCGGGCGCGCCGCCTGCAGGCGTGGAGGGCATCGAAGCGCTGCGTCACACCACGCTGGCGGGCCTCCTGCGCGCCCGCTCCATGAAGCGGGGCGGCAATGGTTAGCGCCGACCGCGCCGTCTTCGAATGGCTGAACGGCCTCGCCGGGCGCTGGCCTGCGCTGGACAGCGTGATGCGCCTGGTGGTGAGCGACTTTTTCCTGCCGGTGGTCATCGCCCTTGCGGTGGTGATGCTCTGGTTCGCGGGGAGGTCGCAGGAAGAGCGCACGCGCTGGCAGTGGACCTTCATCATCGCCAACGGCGGAGCGGGCTTCGCCAACCTGGCCGTGAGCATCTTCAACTCGAACTTCTATCGCGCGCGCCCCTTCATCGCCCTGGAGGACGTCCACGTCCTCTTCTACCGCCCCCACGACCCCTCGTTCCCCAGCAACGCCGCCGCCTACGGCTTCGCTATGGCCACGGGCGTCTTCCTCTACAACAAGAAATGGGGCCTCGTCGTGGGAGCCTTCGCCTTCGCCTTCGCCTTCGCCCGCGTCTATGCCGGGATGCACTTCCCGCTGGACGTCATCGGCGGGGCGCTCATCGGCATCCTGGTGACGTGGCTCTTCGCGAAGGTTCTCTCGCTCTTCGAGCCGTTCATCCTGCGGGCCCTGGCGCTGCTCCGCCGCGTGCCGATGGCGTAGGGGCGCCGAGCCGCTTACAGCCGCATCTCGATGACGCGGAAGCCCTCCGCCGCCTCGTAGCCCGCCTTCTCGCCGGAGCGCTTGGCCATCTCCCGCATGCGCTGGGAGAACTCCGCCTCACGCTGCGCCGAGATCTGGCTGGCGTGCCGCTTCAGCGCTTCGATCTTCAGCTCAAGGGTATCCGCCACGTCCACCCATGTGTCCGGCTCCTCGCTCGCCCACAGGTAGAGGAAGCGCGTCTTGTGCGGCTTGAGCCCCAGGCGCTTGTGCTCCGGGTAGAAGAGATGGTCCCGGGCGTAGGGGAAGCAGGCATCCATCGCCACCTGGCCGGTGACGCGATGATCGTGGTGCATGTAGCCCGTGCGGCGCGTCGGGTCCGTGGTCATCACCACGTCCGGGCGGGCGCGGCGTATCTCCCGGACAAAGGCCCCTCGCGTCGCCTTGCTATTCTCGATCTCCCCATCGCGGAAAAGAAGGAAGACCACGCGCTGCACGCCCAGGACCTTCGCCGCCGCCGTCTGCTCCTTCTTCCGGATGGCCGCCAGCCTGGCGGAGGTCATCTTCGGGTCGGCGGAGCCCTTGTCGCCGTTGGTGCAGCAGACGATCGTGACCTCCGCGCCCGCCTTGATCCACTTGGCGATGGTGCCGCCGGTGCCGATCTCCGCATCGTCCGGATGCGGCGTGAAGACCACGACTCGCTGGGGGCTATAGCTCATGGGGTAGGGCTCTTTCCGGTTTCGATTGCGCGCAAGCAGTCACTCTCGGACATGCGATAGCCGCCTGTCAAGGTTCGCCGTAGCGGGCCGGGCATATAATGGGGCTAGCCTCCCTGGAGGCGCACCACCATGCTCATCGAAAAGATGATCTTCCGCCCCACCCGCCGCCTGGAACAGCGCCCGGACGCCCTCGGCCTGCGGCATGAAGAGGTGTGCCTCCCCGTTCCAGGCGGCCCCATCCTTCACGGCTGGTACTTCCCCGGCATGGCCAGGGTCAAGATCCTCTGGCTCCACGGCAATAGCGGCAACATGAGCCACCGGCTGGACCTGGCCCGGCTCCTCCTCGATCGGGTCGGCGCAAACCTCTTCCTGTTCGACTACCGAGGTTACGGCATGAGCGAAGGCAAGCCCACCGAGCAGGGCATCTATGCCGATGCCGAGGCCGCGGCGGCCTGGCTTAGGAGCAAGGGCGATGCGGGCGAACCCCTCTACTACTTCGGCCAGTCCCTCGGCTCTGCAGTCGCCATCGAGCTGGAGCGGCGCCATCGCCCCCATGGCGTCATCATCGAATCGGCCTTCACCTCCGTCCGGGAGCGCTCGGCGGAGGCCGTCACCGGCAAGCTCTTCGCCCCCATGTTCGGCGAGACCTTCGATTCGCTGAAGAAGATCGGCGGCCTCCGGTCGCCCCTGCTCGTCATCCACGGCGAAGGCGACGGCGTCGTGAATGCGAAGCACGCCCATCGCCTCTTTGGCCGCGCGCCCGAGCCCAAGCGCCTCTACCTGGTGCGCGGCGCCGACCACGGTGATTGCTACGCCGCCGGCGGCGATGCCTACTTCGCCGCCATCAAGTCCTTCATCGAGTCCACCCTGCCCGCGGCCACACCGGCTGGAAAGGAGCGGCCATGATCGAGCCACTCGGCGATTACGAAGTCGTCTCGGACACGCGCACCAAGGAGGCGGCCCTGCGGGTCTTGCGCCTCAAGGCGGGCACCCGCGTCCTGCCCCACTACCACCGGCACTGCACCCAGGTCTACGTGGTCATCACCGGCTCCGTGGATATCCAGCTGGGCGATGGGCATCTCTGGGCCAAGCAGTTCGATACCGTGCGCATCCCGCCCATGACCGTCCACGCCCTCAAGGGCATCGAGAACACCTTGGTGTTGAGCACCTCGGTTCCGCCGCTCCTGGCGGACGACCAGATACCCGTGGAGACGCAGAAGAAGAACAACAAGGCTTCGTAGCCCCGGCCTATAATGGGAGGACGCGGCCAAGGAACCCCCAGTGAGCGAAGCTGAGCAGAGCGGCAGCATCATCGAAAGCGCGGACGTCCACGTCTGCGCCTTTCCCAACATTGACTGCCTCCTCGTTGTGGATGTGCGCAATGAGGCGAACCCCACCATGCGCGTGGTGAGGGCGGACGAGATCATGACTCCCGAATACTACCGGGAGGTGGAGGAGGCCTTCTCCAAGATCCTCCACGCCCAGGGGAACGGCTTCCTCAAGGCGATGGCCCTGCCCATGGCGCTCCAGGTGGTCCTGCAGGACAAGGGCATGGCCGCCATCCAGCGCCTCTTCCCCGGTCCGGGCAAGCACGGCGATGTGCGCATCTCCGTCATCATTGCCGAAAGCGCCCTCCTCTCCATGAGCGAAGAGGACTTGCTCCTGGCGAACGAGGCTTTCTTCGACGGCAAGTACGCCGACGACTTCGTGGCGGCGTGCGGCAAGACCTTCGCGCAGCTGGCGGCCAAGGAGCGCAGCGCCGTCGCCGAGAAAGAGCGGCAGGAGCTGCGCAACATCGTCACCGGCGATTCCAACCAGTTCTTCACCATGTGGGAGCGGAAGTCCGGCGGAGAAAGCTAGCCGCCCCGCCACCGCAGGTTCGCCACCGCTTCGATGTGGTACGTGTGCGGGAACATGTCCACCGGCTGCACTTCGATGAGCTCATAGCCGCTCGCGCACAGCACCTTCAGGTCGCGCGCCAGGCTTTCCGGGTCGCAGGAGACGTAGGCCACACGCGGCGGCTGCAGGCGCACCAGGGAATCGAGCGTCGTCTTATGACAGCCCGTGCGCGGCGGGTCCAGGATCACCGCATCGGGCCGCTCCGCCATCTGCGCCATCACCTCCTCCGTCTTCCCCTCCGCCAGCGTCACATTCGCCAGCCCTTCGATGTTGAGCCGCGCATCCGCCACCGCCGATGACGACTCTTCGATGGCGATGACCTGCCGCGCCGAAGGCGCGAGCAGCGCCGCGAAGGTGCCCACTCCCGCATAGGCATCCACCAGCGTCTCCCGTCCGGTGAGCGACAGCGCCTCCCGCACCACGCCGATGAGCCGCTCCGCCTGGCGCACATTCACCTGGAAAAACGATGGCGAAGCGACCCGGAAGCGCCTGCCCAGCATCTCCTCTTCATAGTGCTTTTGGCCCGTCGGCACCGTGACCTTGTCCGATTTCAGCGTCGGCTGGATGAGGAAGGAGTCCGTCTTCACCCCGTAGCGGATGGAGAGCTGGGTCGTCTCGCCGCAGCGCTCCTGGAGCTGGCCCAGGAGCCGGTTCACCCCGGCCTCCATGATCAGGCAGTGGTCTATCCGCACAAAGCGGTGGCGGCTCCGGTGGACAAAGCCCAGCTGGCCGCTCTCCCGGCGCACGGTGAAGCGCGCGTGGTTGCGGTAGGCCCACGGCTCCTCACAGCCGATCGTCGGCCGCACGATCGCCTCCGTGAAGCCTCCCACCCGACGCAGCTGATCGGCCACGAGCTTCGCCTTCAGCTCAAGCTGGTGGGGGTAGGCGATGTGCTGCCACTGGCACCCGGTGCATTCGCCGTAATAGCGGCAGGGCGGCGTCACCCGGTGCGGCGAAGGCTTCAGGATCTCCTTCACCTCCGCCTCCAGGTAGCGACGGCTCTTCCACCGCAGCGTCGCGATGACCTCTTCGCCCTGGATCGTGTTCGCCACGTAGACCAGGTCGTCGCCGTGGCGCGCCAGGCCTTCGCCCATAAAGGCCATCTCTTCGATGGTGAGCTGCACGTCAACAGGGTCGAGCGGCTTGCGCCTATTCTTGGCCATAGGAGGAAAACTATAGCAGAGGAGCGCGGCGGCTAGCCGTTCAGCGCCTTGAGCAGCGCCGCGTGCAGCCTGCCGTTGGTGGCTGCAGCGTCCTTGCCGTAGATCGTCGCCTTGCCCGTCCAGTCGGTGAAGCGCCCGCCCGCCTCTTCGATCACCTGCTTGAGCGCCGCGTTATCCCAGAGCGACATCTCGGGGTCCGCCATCGCATCGCTCCGGCCCGTCGCCACGAGCAGATAGCCGTAGCAATCGCCGAAGCCTCGGATGCGCTTGACCGCCCGCTGAACGCCCGCCAGCGCCCCTTCACGACCGGCATCCGCAAAGCCGCCGACGGAGGTGATGCACAGCAGCGCATCCGCAAGCCGCGCCGTGGTGGAGACACGGGCCCGCTTGGGGCGGCCTCCACGGGCCACCCACCATGCGCCCCGGCCCTTGGCGGCATAGACGTACTCATCCAGCGCCGGCGCCACGATGACGCCGATGCAGGCATCCCCATCCAGCTCAACGCCCACCAGCGTCCCATAGAGCGGCACCCCCCGCACGAACGACTGCGTGCCGTCTATCGGGTCAACGATCCAGCGAAAGCCGGAGCTTCCCTTCGTCTCGCCATACTCTTCGCCCAAGACCCCATCCTTTGGGAAGGCCTTGCGGATGGCCCGGCGAAGGTATTGCTCCGCCCGGCGATCTGCCTCCGTGACGGGCGTGCCGTCCGCCTTCGTGACGATCTTCGGCTTGCCCTTATAGAAGGGCCGCAGGGTGCCGCGGGCCGCTTCCAGCCCAATGGTTATGGCAACATCCAGCCGACGTTCTATCTCTCGCGCCTTCGCCTTCGACACTTCTGCCTCGCTAGCGGCCGCCGCGCTTCTGTAGGCCAGCCACAACTAGGGTAGCACGAATGAGCGAAAGCCCCTTTAGTCCAAGTCTAAGATTATGTCCGTCCAACAGATTCGGGTGGGCCTTATGTCCTGTTCCAAGGCTACCTGCATTCACACAGAATTTCCTTGAAGGCCCCTCCTATGCCGCGTAGAATACAGAACCTATGCACCACTGTCTCGCGACCGCATTTCCCTCTGGAGCCGCACTGCTGTGACGACGAAAGGCACATCGGCGAAGCCGCTGGAAATCAACGTCGGCCTCATCGGCGTCGGCGTCGTCGGCTCTGCCGTCCTGGACTTCTTCGCCAAGGGCCCGCTGGAGGTGCCTATCCCCGGCGCGCGCTTCGGCGAGCCGTCGGTCGCCAAGGTGCGCCTCTGGAGCGCATCGCGGCGGACGCGGAAGAACCCCAACGCCGCTTCGGAAGAGGCCATCGCAAAGGTCGTCAGCAGGGACGAGCGCAACAAGCCTCGCTTTTACGCCGATGACGATGGCCACGGCCCCGGCTGGCGCGCCATCGTCCGCGACCCAAAGGTGGACATCGTCGTCGAGGTCACCGGCTCTCCCGTGGCGGAGGCGATGATCGAAGAGTCCCTCTGGCTCGGCAAGAGCGTCGTCACCGCCAACAAAAAGGTCCTCAGTCGCAGCGGCTATGAGCTGGTCAAGCTGGCCCAGTCCCGCGGCGCCGTCCTGGCCTGCGAGGCGGCCGTCGGCGGCGGCATGCCTGTGGTGCAGGTGATGGGAGCGGCCATCGGCGGGCGCATCACCGGCATGCTGGCCATCATCAACGGCACCACCAACTTCATCCTCTCCAAGATGCGCGATGCCGCCTTAAACGGCGGAGGCGCAGACCAAGCCTACCCCAACGCCGTCGTGGAGGCCCAGAAGGCCGGCCTTGCCGAGGCCGACCCCGCCGCGGACGTCTACGGCGAAGATGCGCAGAGCAAGATCATCATCCTGGCCGGGCTTGCCTTCGGCGTGCGCGTGAAGCCCAAGGACGTCTACGTCCGGGGCATCGCCCGCCAGGGCAGCGCCCCCGGCAGCACCCTGGGCAGCCGCGCTATCTTTGACGCGCCCGACCTCCACTTCCTGGAGCAGCTGGGCTACGCCCCCAAGCTCCTGGCCGGCGCGCAGATGACCGGCGGCCACGTGGTGGCCTGGGTCCAGCCCGCCGCCGTCCCCAAGTCCCACCCGCTGGCGCGCGTGGAAGGCTCCGGCAACGCCGCCCTCCTCAGGACGGAATCGCCCGTCTCCGCCAACGGCATGGGCGCCAAGGCCTACGATATCTTTCTCAACGGCCCCGGCGCGGGCGGCCCCGAGACCGCCTCCTCCGTCATCGCCGATATACTCTTCTGCGCCCGGCAGATCGCCGTGGCCGGCAAGCGCGATTCCGCGCAGGAGCAGGCGCCGCTCTACTCCTACACCACCAGCGCCTTCAGCCGCACTCAGCCCTACGGCCACGGGCCCTCCCTCACCAGGGCGGAGAGCCTCAAGACCCCCTACCTCCTGCGCTTTGTGAACCGCACATCCGGCTCCGCCATCGCCACCACCATCGCGGCGCACCTTGGGGGGAGCGGCATCACCATCAGGGCCGGCCAGGGCTTCGAGCGCGCTCCCGCCTACCTCTACTTCACCACGGAGCCCGCTTCGCTCAATGCGGTGGAGCGCGCCCTGCAGGCCGTCATCCGTGAAACGCCTCCGGGCGCCCTCTCGCCCGATATCCTCTACCTGCCCATCATGAGCGGCGCCTGCTTCGAAGAGACGCCCAAGGGCAAGGCCTAAAGGAGCCGATTATGGCGGCTGGTAAGACTGCCGGTCTCGATGCAAGCCTCGTCCTGGGGCGGATGGCGCTCATCAGCGCCGCGCGCCAGGCCCTCAGCGGGGCGGGCTATGCCGAAGTGCAGACGCCCATGCTGCACCGCAAGCTCTCCGGCTTCGAAAAGGGCTCCGGCTTCAGCACCTTCTCCGGTTCCCTGGGCGAACGTCTCTGGCTCCGCGCCGCCCCCGAGCTCTACCTCAAGCGCCTCCTCGTCAGCCTCCAGGCCAAGGGCGCAGGCAAGATCTTCGAGCTGGCCCTCTGCCTCCGCGATGAGTTCGATGAGACGAACCCCCGCGAAAGCTTCGACCGTCCCGAGTTCACCTTGCTGGAGCTCTATGCAACGGACAAGGACCCCTGGTCGCTGGAGAAGCTCCTGGGCAAGGTCATCGAGCGCTCCGCCGCCGCCCTCGAAAAGGGCCGCATGGCGAAATCGCCCGAGGCGAAGGCCGGCATCAAGAGCCTCAAAAGCCCCTGGCAGCGCGCCCGCTACGCCGACCTGCTCAAGAGCATAGACCCGAAGTTCGACCTGGAAGCCCTCCTCCAGCCCAAGGCCAAGCCCGCCAAGGGCGACCGCGTCGCCCTCCACGCCGCCGCGCTGGAGAGCCGCGCCGGCGACGCCGCGCTCCGCGATGCCTCCGCCGCCCTGGCCTATAAGGCCGGCGGCATGGAGGCCAGGCTCCGCACCGGCCCCCAGGGCTACTGGTACGACTATATTGACCACGCCTTCCGCGCCAAGATCGCGCCCAAGCTTGCCGGGCCCGTCCTCGTCTACGATACGCCCCTGGAGTCCAGCCCCCTCGCGGAATCAGAAGACGGCGTCCACGCCCAGAAGTGGGAGCTCTACCACAACGGCGCGCGCATCGCCCTGGGCCAGCGCGAGCTGATGGACCCCAAGGCGCAGATGGTGCGCTTCAAGCACCTGGACGCCCTGCGCCGCCTGGGCTACGGCCTCCTGCCGGAGCCGGACGAAGACTTCCTGGACGAGCTGCAGAAGTGGCCTCAGGCCAAGCCCGTCATCGGCATGGGCCTCTATATGGATCGCCTGGCGGGCAGCCTCTTCGGCATCGTCGGCAGCGATGGCGGCGGCCAGGAGCGCATGCTCCCCAACCTCTTCAAATCGCGGTAGCCAGTTCCCCCGTCGGAACGTTCGTAGTACCCTAGAACGACGCGATCGCAATCTGTCTGCCGCGCTTGCCGCCTCTCTGTGAGCGCCGCGGCCGGGAAAAGATAGTCAGGAAATCTCGTGGACGAACGTTCCGCACGCATCGAAAAGGCCGCCGAGCTGCGCCGGCGCGGCATAGATCCGTACCCCCACACCTTCCGCCGCAGCCACACCATCACGGAGGCCCGCGCCCTCTGGGAGCGGCGCGACCCGGCAAGCCAGGAGCGCATCGCCGTCACCCTGGCAGGGCGCATCACGGGCGTGCGCCGCATGGGCAAGGCCAACTTCGCCCACATCGAAGACCAGGACGCCAAGATCCAGCTCTACGTGAGCGTGGACAAGACCAAGGACTTTGCTATCTTCCGCGACTTCATTGATCGGGGCGACATCGTCGGCATCGAAGGCCACCTCTTTACCACCAGGACCGGCGAACTCACCGTGGAGGCCGCCAAGGTCTCCCTCCTCTGCAAGGCCATCGAGCCTCTCCCGGAGAAGTATCACGGCCTCCAGGACCTGGAGCGCATGCGCCGCCAGCGCTACCTCCACCTCCTGGCAGAGCCCGATGCGCGAACGCTCTTCCTCAAGCGCTCCAAGGTCGCCGCCCTCATCCGCTCCTTCCTGCACAACCAGGGCTTTGTGGAAGTGCAGACGCCCATCCTCCAGCCCATCTATGGCGGCGCGGCGGCGCGGCCCTTCGTCACCCACCACAACGAGCTGAAGCGCGACCTCTACCTCCGCATCGCCCCGGAGCTCTACCTCAAGCGCCTCATCGTCGGCGGCTTCGATAAGGTCTTTGAGATCGGCAACTGCTTCCGCAACGAAGGCATAGACTCCACCCACAACCCGGAGTTCACCATGGTGGAGCTCTACCAGGCCTTCGCCGATTACCACGACATGATGACGCTCCTGGAAGAGCTCTATAAGCACCTCGCCCGGGAGCTCAACGGCTCGATGGTTCTGCCCGCGCGTCCCGTCCACGGCAAGGAGGTCGCCATTGACCTCTCGAAGCCTTGGCGGCGGCTCACCTATTTTGACGCCATCAAGGAATACACCGGCGTGGACGTCTCCGGCGTCTCCACCCTGGCCGATGCCATCACCGCCGCCTCACGCGCAGGCGTCAAGACGGACGGCATGGAGAAGATGGACTGGGAGCACGTCCTGGGAGAAATCTTCGACCAGAAGGTGGAAGAGCACCTCATCGAGCCGACGTTCATCACTGATTTCCCCGCGGGCCTCTGCCCCCTCACCAAGCGCCATCGCACCGACCCGCGCCTCGCCGAGCGCTTCGAGCCCTTCATCGGCGGCATGGAGGTCGCCAACGCCTATTCGGAGCTCTCCGACCCGGCCTACCAGCGCGAGCAGTTCGAGGCCCAGAAGCGCCGCGCCGCCGCAGGCGATGAAGAGGCCCAGCCCATGGACGACGACTACCTCCTGGCCCTGGAGTACGGCCTGCCGCCCACCGGCGGCCTCGGCTTCGGCCTCGATCGCCTCGTCATGCTGCTCACCGGGGCAACCAGCGTCCGCGATATCATCCTCTTCCCCCAGCAGCGCCAGCAGGCCGACCAATGATCGCACAGAACAAGTAGGGGACGGGCTCAGCCCGTCCCGAGACCTATGAGGAGACCAGCGTGGAGATACGACAGCGCGTTCGAGAGATAACCGTGGAATCAGGCTGGGCCTTGATGAAGCTGGAGGGCGTGCCGGACAAGCCAGGCATCGCCGCTCAGGTCTTCGGCGCCGTCGCCAAGGCCGGCATCTCCGTGGAGCTCATCCTCCAGAACGCCGGCGTCAACAAGGTCACGGACATCTCCTTCACCGTCCGCCAGGCCGATGCCGCCGCCACGCGCCGCATCCTCGAATCCCTCAAGGCCGCCGTCGGCGCGCGCAAGGCCGATTCCCTGGAACGGCTCTACAAGGTGCAGGTCGTCGGCACCGGCATCCTCAACGACCCCGCCTACGTCGGCCAGATGTTCAAAGCCCTGGGAGAAGCCAAGGTCAACATCCTCGCCATCGGCACCAGCGAAGTGCGCATCACCTGCCTCGTCCGCGAGGCCGACCAGTCCCGCGCCAAGTCCGCCCTCAATGACGCCTTCCAGGTCGGCGTGGCGGGCTAGAGAACGGCCCCAGGCCGCAGGGTGACGCGCCAGGTACGCCGAACGGGTGATCGTTGGACGTGGCAATGGGAAGGGCAGAGAGGGCGGGAAAAACGGTCGCGTGGACGGCAGAGGGGTCTCCGCTAGGCAGGAGAGCAGGCACCCTCCACATCATGTAACGGGCCTTCGGCGACGAGGCGCGTCAGGCCCGGATAGTCTTGATGGCTCGGGCGAGTACTCCTTTTTCAGGCGTTCGGAACGCCCGGTGTGCGGCCGCCGCAAGAGGAGTGAT